>DYCJ01000051.1:5720-12809 GCA_019418195.1 Clostridiales bacterium
GGCAGATATGTCCTGGAAGCGATAAACGGCATCCTTTCGGCGAGCTCAAAAGAGGTAGACAGGATTGTTCTGGACATAGCTGCCGACCTCGGCAAAGGCGAGGCGGCAGGAGATATCAATGTTTTTATGACTGTGATGAATGAAAATATGGGAGAGATCGTAAATCACCCTGTCATTACCGGGAAGATTGAGAAAATCACAGCAGATATGGATATTGCCGGGTACAATTATATGTCTTCCCGTTATGAGAATGATATGAAAAACTATCCGGATCGTGTAATTGTGGGAACAGAAACCTATCCGCCGGAAATCGTAAAGGACTGGGACGTGATCCGGAGATGCCCGAACGTGATCGGAGAGTTTACATGGACCGGCTGGGATTATATCGGCGAGACCGGGATCGGGATCGTAACTTATGACCCGACAGTATATCGCGAAGGAAGTCTTTTCCCGAATCAGCTGTCGGGATTGGGAGATATAGATATTACAGGTGTTCGTAAGCCGATGTCATATCTCAGAGAAGTTGTGTTTGACCATGCCAAAGGACCTTATATTGCCGTACAGTCACCGGAGCATTACGGCCAGGCAGAGATTAAGACACCGTGGGTGCTCGGAGATCTGAGCATGCGCTGGAACTGGAGAGAATATGAAGGGAAGCCTGTTGTTATAGAAGTTTTTTCTGCGGCAGAGGAAGTGGAATTGTATCTCAACGGGCAGTCGGCCGGACGCAAAGCAGCCGGAAGAGAACAGGGATACCGGGCGGTATTTGAACTGAACTATGAACCCGGCGAGTTGAGAGCAGTGTCCTATGTAAATGGCAGCGAGACAGGAAGTTGTATCCTCTCTTCGGCGTCAGACCGCAGGACACTCAAAGCAGAGCCGGAAAGAAGCTGGGGAGAACAGCTTATCTATCTGCCGGTCCAGGTGACAGATGAGAAAGGAATACTGGCAGCAGACGTATTTGACGAGATTACGGTAAATGTTCAGGGAGCAGCCGAACTGGCGGGACTTGGAACTGGAGATTACGCGCCGAAGTATAATTATACAGATCATCGGACGCGTATGTATGAAGGACGGGCTCTGGCGGTACTTAAAAGACTGGGAGAAGGACAGATTAAAGTGACTGTAGAATCTGAAAACTACGGATCATGTACGATTGAGCTTTAAGAGGGAAAGAATCATGAAAAGAAAATATCCAAATTTATGTAAACCGATCAAAATAGGAAATGTTACTTTTAGAAATCGCATGTTTTCGGCTCCGATGGGCGGAACAGATATTACGAACGACGGATGTATCGGTCCGAAATCAACAGCTTTTTATGAACTTAGGGGAAAAGGCGGTGCGGCCGCGGTCACAGTGAGCGAGTGTATGGTACATCCAAAAACGGATGGATCCCACGCATATCATCTGAGCACATCGATCCTGAACTCACTTGCCGCTGCTACCTACACGGCAGATGCGATCCGTCGCCACGGAGCCATTCCCAGCCTTGAACTGTCTCATTCCGGTATGTATGCAGGAACATATATGACCGACAAGACGAGACAGAAAGAGATGCACCAGTGGGGGCCGTCAGATACTGTGCGCCCGGACGGGGTGCCGGTCAAAGCTTTGACAAAGGAGCTGCTCAGCGAGATCGTAGCTGCTTATGGTGAGACTGCGGGACTGGCAAAGAGAGCCGGGTTTGAGATGATCATGATACATGGAGGACATGGCTGGCTGATCAACCAGTTCCTCTCTCCATATTTTAATAAGCGGACTGATGAATACGGTGGTTCACTGGAGAACAGATGCCGACTTGCCATAGAAGTCTTAAAGGCTGTCAGAGAAGCAGTGGGACCGGGATTCCCCATTGAATTCCGTATGAGCGGTTCTGAGCTGTTCGATGGAGGTTACACGCTGGAAGACGGCGTGGAGATTGCGAAAATGTTGGAGCCTTATATTGATCTGCTCCATGTCTCTGCAGGTACCTACCAGAGAGGATTTGGAGATACCCATCCGTCCATGTTCAAACCGCACGGATGTAATGTGTATCTTGCGGCAGAGATCAAGAAACATGTCTCTGTTCCGGTGGCAACGATCGGGGCTCTGAACAGCCCGGAACAGATGGAAGAGATACTGGCATCCGGACAGGCGGATGTAGTCTATATGGCGCGCGCCCTTCTGGCAGATCCGTATCTCCCGCGCAAAGTGATGGAAGGCAGGGATGATGAGATCGTAAAATGTCTCCGCTGTTTTACATGTATGGCCGAGCGTGCTGCAACATCTACCAGAAGATGTACAGTGAATCCGGTTATCGGCAGGGAGATAGAAGGAGACGAGATCCAGCCGGCGCCGGCTAGAAAGAAAGTGCTTGTAGCCGGAGGAGGACCAGGCGGACTTTATGCGGCATATACGGCGGCATTAAGAGGTCATCAGGTCATCCTCTGCGAGAAATCGGATAAACTCGGAGGTATCTTAAAGAGTGAGCAGGCACTGCCATTTAAAAAAGAAATGTATGAACTGTCAGGAACTTATGAACTTCTTGCGAGAAAAGCTGGCGTGGAAATCCGTACATCTGTGGAAGTGACGCCGGAGTGTGTGGAGAAAGAAGCGCCGGACGCACTGATCGCCGCAGTAGGTTCCAGACCGTTCGTACCGCCGATCCCGGGACTGGACAAAGAGAATGTGATCGTTGTAAATGACTATTATCTCAATAAAGATAAAGTGGGAGATGACGTAGTCGTCTTTGGCGGCGGACTGGCAGGATGTGAATGTGCCATTCATCTCGGAATGGAAGGAAAGAAAGTACGTCTCGTAGAGATGCGGGATACACTGGCGCCTGACGCAAATGTGCGTCACCGTCCGCTTCTTTTAAAAGAAGTAGAGAAATATGTCGAGACTGTGCACACAGGATACAGAGGAGTGGAAGTAACAGATCAGGGAATTCTTTGCGAGACGCCGGACAAAGAGACAGTGCTTGTGCCGGGAACAATGGTCATCTGCGCTCTTGGCCAGCGCCCGAGAGCGGATCTTGTCGACAGTCTAAGAGACAGCGCACCTTATGTTGCGGTGATCGGGGACGCAGGAAAAGTTTCTACGATCACAAATGCAGTATACCAGGGGTATCATGCAGCTCTTGATATTTGATTCTGTTCCTGTTTATAATGAATGACAGGGGATGAGACCGGAATCTTTAGAAACGGAGTGATGTTATGGAAAAATCCCGTTATCAGTTTGAACGATTATCTCTTCTGCTGCGGACGAGCATCTACTGTTATGCTGACGGAAAGCTGGAGGAGTACCGCCCGAATGCCGCGTTTAATCCGATCCGTGACAATCAGACATTTCGTGAGAAACTGATTGCTTTAGCAAGAGAACAGGAGGTGCCACTCCTTTATCAGGACAGCTGGCAGGTGATTTATACCTGTATTCAGGAAGGAGAATCATTTCTCCTTTCGGGCCCGGTGGGGATGGAAACGATCGGTTCGGTAGATCTGAGAAGATATTACAGGGAATATGGTATGCGGTCCGGTTCGGGCCGTCAGATCCCTGCGGTTCCGCTTGCTCTTGTTATTGCTGTGGCTCAGATGATGACAAAGGAGTTTACCGGGAAAGAATATTCTGATCAGGAATTTCTACAGGCAAATCGTCTGGGAAAAGAGTCGGAGGATCAGCTTGAAAAAGAACAGATCATGTTTGAGATCAGGGAAGATGAAGAAGAAAAATATCATCACACGTATCAAGAAGAGCGCAGACTTTTAGAGTGTGTCAGAGAGGGAATGACAGAAGAGGCGATACGATATTCCGATGAGATGGATATAGGAATGGGGCGGCTCGGGAAAAAGGACATTACCCATTGGGTCAATGCTGTTGTAGTGGCGGTCACCCTGGGAGCCCGGGCAGCTATCGAAGGAGGCGTCAGTCCGGCAGAGGCATATCAGCTCAGTGATTTTTATATACAGAAGACGGAGGAGTGCCGGAAAGTATCTGAACTTCTGGAACTTAGAAATCGTGCGGTATGGGATTTGGCTGACCGTGTGAGGAAGAAAAAAGAAGGACGGAAGCATTCCAACTATGTGGATAAATGTAAGGATTATGTGAGCAGGCATTTTAAAGAAAAGATCTATCTTCAGGATATGGCAGACAGTATGGGGCTGAGCAGTACTTATCTGTCGCGTCTGTTTTCAAAAGAGACGGGGATGAGACTTCAGGATTATATCAATTCATTTCGTGTGGAGCGGGCGGCTAATCTTCTGATTTATTCAGAGGAGAGCATCGCCTATATCGGAGAATATGTGAATTTCCCGTCTCAGAGTTATTTTGGAAAGATGTTCCGCAAGTATAAACATATGACACCAAAAGAATATCGTGACAGATATAAACCATCTGAGTTTATATCAGAACAGTGAAATTATATTCGGGGCGGGGATTCCGTCCCGTTTTTTGTTCAAAATCAGTGCAAAATAAGGATAAAAATCACAAAATAAAGATACTGCTAATTGTACTAAACTGATATTATGATACAAACGAATAAAAGAGATGGAGCGATGGCAATGGATTTTTATAATGCAAAAAAAATAAATGATTCTTTGATAATGATTAAAAG
The DNA here is from genome assembly GCA_019418195.1 of Clostridiales bacterium. Classification (GTDB taxonomy): domain Bacteria; phylum Bacillota; class Clostridia; order Lachnospirales; family Lachnospiraceae; genus Mediterraneibacter. Next base: position 10,310 of record DYCJ01000051.1, read on the forward strand.
TCTTACAGGAGAGATCCTCTATCTAGTGGAAGGAAAAGACAGAGCTGCTCTGATCGACACATGTCTCGGAGTAGGACATCTCAAAAATTTGGTGGAGAAACTGACAGATAAACCGATCACAGTTCTACTGACCCACGGTCATGTAGACCATGCGATGGGAGCGCCTGAGTTTTCAGAAGTATATCTGAATCCGAAAGATATTCCTTTGTACCAGAGACAGTGTCCGCTGGAAGAGCGGAAAGGATATCTGGCGGCAGGACTTGGCGATACTTATACTCAGATCGTTGAAGAATCTTATGTCAGACCGGATAAAGAATATGCATTCAAAGAACTTCATGATGGCATGGCGTTCGATCTGGGCGGGATACATATCGATGCATATTCCTTCCCGGGACACACGAAAGGAAGTATGGTTTTTCTGCTCAGGGAAATGAGGATACTGATTCTTGGAGATGCCTGTAACAATTCTACTTTCTTGTTTGATGAGGATGCAAGTCCGCTGGAGGAATATATGGAAACCCTGTTACAGATCAGAGACAGGCTGGAAGGCAGATATGACAAGGTGTTTTTGAGCCATCATGACATGGAGACCGGGGTGGAAATTATGGACAATGTACTGGATGTCTGCCGGGAAGCGCTGGATGGCAGGACGGATGATATTCCTTTTGATTTTATGGAATATCATGCATATATTGCTAAAAAATGCGATGACCATTTCTGCCGCGAAGACGGTAAGTGCGGAAATATCATATACAACAAAGAAAGATTGCATAAGTAAAACAACAATGTTTTGAAAAAGTTATACAGAAAGAGAGGAAGAAACATGTTTCCGAAAAATTTTTTATGGGGCGGCGCTGTAGCGGCTAATCAGTGCGAGGGAGCTTATCAGGAAGATGGAAAAGGGTTGTCCATTCAGGATGTTATGCCAAGAGGAATTAAAGGACCGAGGACCGAGCAGCCGACACCAGACAATTTGAAGTTAATGGGGATTGATTTTTACCACAGATATAAAGAAGATATCAAACTATTCGCCGAGATGGGCTTTAAGGTGTTCCGTACTTCTATCGCGTGGAGCCGTATTTTTCCGAACGGGGATGATGCCGAGCCAAATGAAGCGGGACTGAAGTTTTATGATGATCTGTTTGACGAATGCTTGAAATACGGTATCCAGCCACTCGTAACGATCTCCCACTATGAAACACCTCTTCATCTTGCGGAGGCATATGACGGCTGGCTGGACAGACGTCTGATCGGATTCTATGAGAAATATGTGCGGACAATCTTTACCCGCTATAAGGATAAAGTAAAATACTGGCTGACATTCAACGAGATCAATTCAATCCTGAACTCCCCGTTCATGAGCGGAGGGATCAATACTGCGAAGGAAGATCTTACAGATTCACAGCTCTATCAGGCGATCCACAATGAACTGGTGGCGAGTGCTCTTGCAACGAAGATCGGACATGAGATCAATCCTGAGTTCAAGATCGGCTGTATGATCCTGAGCATGCCGATTTATCCTTTGACCCCTGATCCGCGGGATGTGATCCGTGCGATGGAGGAAGAACATAAGAACTCTGTATTTACAGATGTTCATGTTCGTGGTGAATATCCGGGGTACATGAAGCGTTATTTTAGAGAACACGGAATTACACTGGAAATTACGGATGAGGACAAAGAGATATTAAAGAACACAGTGGATTTTATTTCGTTCAGCTATTATGTTAGTGTGTGCGCAACAGCCGATGAGAAAAAAAATATCCGGGGAGAAGGGAACCTGTTGGGCGGCGTGCCAAATCCGACCCTTAAGGCAAGCGAGTGGGGATGGCAGATCGATCCGAGAGGACTCAGATATGTGCTCAATCAGCTCTGGGACAAGTATCAGAAACCACTGTTTATCGTGGAGAACGGTCTGGGAGCTGCGGATACACTGGTATCCGACGGAAAAGGCGGATATACAGTGGAGGACGATTACCGGATTGAATATATGAGAGATCATCTTCTTCAGGTCGAGGAGGCGATTGAAGATGGCGTAGACGTCATGGGATATACATCATGGGGATGTATAGATCTTGTCAGTGCTTCTACAGCTGAGATGCGGAAACGCTATGGATTTATTTATGTAGACCGTAATAACGATGGTACAGGCACACTGGAAAGATATAGAAAAAAGAGCTTCTACTGGTATCAGTCAGTAATTAAAAGTAATGGTAAAAGGTTGAAGACAGGGGGAGAAGCGGATGAAGTATCTGGTCATTGACATCGGTGGAACATTTACAAAATATGCAGTCATGGATGAGGAGTGCTATGTCTATACAAAGTCAAAAGTACCAACTGTTAAGGATTCGCTGGAGCATTTTATAGGGATGCTTGAGAAACTTTATCGGGACAACTCTGACGGAGTAGAGGGGATTGCGCTTAGCTCGGCGGGAGTGATTGACAGCCGGACTGGGTTTATGTACAATGCCGGATCCTTGTTCTGCATTTCCAATATTAATAT
>DYCJ01000052.1 GCA_019418195.1 Clostridiales bacterium
TTCTACTTTGCTCATAATACACGTCCTTTCCCTGTCCCTGAGACAGTGCTTACTTTCTAATTATTATAACACCAACATTTTCAGATTACTACTAATTTATTAAATTTTCACTAGTTTTGCAAACATGGCGAACATTTTCCTCACGCCCGCCGTATCAAATTCTACGGTCACCTCGAAATCGCGTCCTCCTTCTTTGATATCAAGTACAGTACCTTCACCGAACTTTACATGGCGGACACGGTCGCCTGCGCCGTAAGACAGTTTATCGCTTTTCTGCGCCGTGAGCTGGCTGCCTTTCGTCAGTGTATGGAAAGGTTTCTTCGAAGTGTATGCGCTGTTCCGGGAACTGCCCGCAGATACAGGTTTCCCGCCGGAAAACAGACTGCTTCCGGCAGTATTGCTGTCTGTCTCGTTATCCTCTGCAGAATATGTACGTTTCCTGCTGCCTGTATCGAGCAGCCCGCGCGGGATCTCACTGACAAAACGGGAAATCCGGTTATACTGTGTCTCCCCCCGCACCATCCTTTTCCGCGCACAGGTCAGGGTCAGTTTCTGCTCTGCACGGGTAATTCCCACATAGCAGAGCCTCCGTTCTTCCTCCAGTTCTTCCGGGTCATCTCCCGTGATCGTCATATAGCTGGGGAACAGTCCATCCTCCATTCCCGCGAGATAGACATGGGGGAACTCCAGACCTTTTGCACTGTGCAGAGTCATGAGCACAACGTAATCCTGGTCTTCCTCCAGACTGTCGATATCAGCCACAAGAGCTACTTCCTCCAAAAAACCGCTCAGTGTCGCCTTCTCATCCCGGTCGGCACAGTCTTCTTCATAGGCTGCGGCTTTGTTCAGGAGTTCTTCGATATTCTGAAGACGGCTTTCTGCGTCTACTTCATCGTCTGCCTCAAGATTCTGTATATATCCGGTCATATCCAGGATCTCATTTAGCAGATCTGTCAGGCTCTCTTTTTCCGCCTGTCCTTTAAAATACTCGATCAGCGCCGCAAATGAATTCAGCTTTGACGAGCTGCGCCCCACTCCCGGAATCATCTCCGGCACGAGCAGCGCATCATAGAAACTGATCCCGCGTGCGTCCGCCGCCTCCTGAATGCGGTTGATCGTCGTAAGTCCGATTCCTCGCTTCGGCACATTGATGATCCTTCGTACGGACAGGTCATCCTGCCCGTTGTCCACAGTCTTTAAGTAGGCAAGTATATCCTTGATTTCCCTGCGGGCATAGAAGTTGATACCGCCCACGATCTTATAGGGAATATTCATGGCAATGAACTTTTCTTCCAAAAGACGTGACTGTGCGTTCGTCCTGTACAATACAGCACTGTCATTGTAGGCTGCCCCGCCGCGCACTTCCCTTCTAATGTCCTCCGCGATAAATTCTGCCTCGTCGTATGCTGTATCGAACTGTCTTAAACTGATCTTTTCCCCCTCGCCATTGGCTGTCCAGAGGGTTTTGTCTTTTCTGCCCCTGTTATTACTGATCACGCCGTTTGCCGCATTCAGGATATTCTCCGTGGAACGGTAGTTCTGCTCCAGCTTGATCACTTTCGCATCCGGATATTCCTTCTCGAAGTCCAGGATGTTCCGGATATTAGCACCGCGGAACTTGTAGATTGACTGATCGTCATCTCCGACTACGCAGAGGTTCCTGTATTTTCCTGCGAGCAGGCTGACAAGCTTGAACTGCACAGTATTCGTGTCCTGATACTCATCCACCATGATATACCTGAACCGCTCCTGATAATTCTCACGCACATCCGGCTGTGTCTGGAGAAGCTGTACTGTCTTGACCAGAAGATCGTCAAAATCAAGTGCATTGTTTGCCTTGAGCTGCGCCTCATACTCCCGGTATACCTTTGCGATCTTAAGCTGTACAAAATCTCCTCCTGCATTCAGTTCGAACTCTGCCGGAAGGATCATCTCATTCTTCGCCGATGAAATGACCGAGAGCAGCATCCTCTCCTTAAACTGTTTCGTATCGATACCGGCTTTTCTGCACACCGATTTCATCAACGTCTTCTGGTCATCTGTATCATAGATCGTAAAGCGGCTGTCATATCCGAGCCTGTCAATAAATCTGCGCAGGATCCGCACACACATGGAATGAAATGTGCTCACCCAGATGCTCTCGGAACCGAATCCTACCAGATCATCCACTCTCTGCCGCATCTCTCCTGCCGCTTTGTTTGTAAAAGTAATGGCAAGGATATTCCATGGGTTGATACCCAGCTCCTCTATCAAATAAGCAATGCGGTGAGTCAGCACCCTTGTCTTTCCTGAGCCGGCACCCGCAAGGATCAAAAGCGGGCCGTCTGCATGCAGGACTGCTTCTCTCTGGGGTTCATTTAATGTATCATATATACTCATATACTGCTCCTTATCCTGAATTATTCATATATCCGGAAATATTTATAAAACTGATATCCTGTCCTTTGTAGGGAACAACTGTGACCGTAATTATAATATAGAGGAAAGTTCCCTGTCAATCTATGCTGAATCCCGTACATTCGTCTGTTTTTCTGCTTGTCATCCGGTTTTGGATACTATATAATGAACATATTGAGGTGATACTATGAAAATTGATACAAATGATATACTCAACAGCATACTCGACAGTCTTGACCATGTCGACTACATTCGTCCCGAAGAAATCCCGAATATAGATTTATATATGGATCAGGTCACTACATTTATGGATGAGCACTTTTCATCTACAAAGCGCTACAACGAAGACAAGATCCTGACGAAGACCATGATCAATAATTATACGAAAAATAACCTTCTTCCTCCTTCGGTCAAGAAAAAGTACTCCAGGGAACATATGCTTCTCCTGATCCTGATCTATTATTTTAAAAATATCCTTTCGATCAAAGATATAGAGACCGTTCTGGAACCTCTCCGGGAGAAGTATTTTTCCACGGACAGTGCGCTGCAGCTCTCCGACATATACAGAGAAGTCTGCGAGATGGAGAAATCCCGCATTGAACCGATGAAAGCTTCTGTCACGGAGGCATACGGCAAATCCCAGTCTTCATTCGAAAATGTCCCGGACGGAGAAGAGAAGGACAAACTGCAACTTTTTACATTTATTTGCAGTCTCAGTTTCGACGTGTATCTGAAAAAAATGATGATCGAAAAAATTGTCGATGAACTGGCGTCCAAAGACAAAAAAGAATAAACTTACAGCCGGAATCACGCGTGTACCACAATATTTCGTGACTTCCGGCTGTTTTTGTCCGTGCATCGGTCTTCGCCTATTTATCCGGATCTTCTTTGCTTATCCTCTCAAAGACCATATCATATCCGTCATTTCCATAATTGAGGGAGCGGTTCACTCTGCTGATCGTAGCAGTAGAAGCCCCGGTCTTTTCCGCAATTTCAAGATATGTCTTCTGCTCACGGAGCATCTTTGCGACCTCAAACCGCTGTGATAAAGAAAGCAGTTCGTTTATCGTGCAGATATCTTCAAAAAAGACATAGCATTCTTCTTTATTCTTCAGGCTGAGTACGGCTTCAAAAAGACTGTCGACAGCCTCTGTCCTTATTTTCTTACTCATATTACCCCTATCTCCTTTTCACCGGCAACATAAAAATCTGTCTGAAACACGACTCCTTATCTGGCATGTGCCCCAGACTGCTATTATATTTTAGCACAGTAAACTTCTAAAGTCCACCACTTTATTTTACGAAGAAATTTTACAATGTTTTGAAGCAATTGAGGTACGGTTTCAACCTCTCCCAATCTGTCGTCACGACAAGTTCCTCCGGGAAATTACAATAATCAAAGATTTCGCTCACATTGGAGAAATTACCGGCATCAGCATCCACATGGGCATCGCTTCCTGTTGTCACCGGCACTTCGTATTGTTTGCACAGATCCAGCATTGTCAGGATATTTTCCCGCGTACCGACCCTGCTGCTCGCCGGACGCATCGAAGAATTGTTGACTTCCAGAAGGGTACCCGTCTCTTTTGCTGTCTTTACAAGGATTTCATAGTCAAAAGGAAATCTTCCGTCGTCCGGATGCCCGATGATATTGATATACGGCTTTTTCATCACTTCTACATAGGCCCTGATATTTTCCTCCGGTGTATGATCCGTCCCATAACATGGAGTATGCATACTTGCCACGACAATGTCCATCTCCCGGCACGTCTGTTCCGGAAGATCTATTCTCCCTTCCGGATCCATAATGTTGACTTCCGCTCCCATAAGAAGACGGATTCCTCCGCACTCTCTCGGCACCACATCAAGATTCTGAAAATAGAAAAGGCCGCATGTGCCCGGCATTTCAGGAGCATGCTCTGTAAGCGCAAGAGCCTGTAAGCCTTTTGCCTCCGCTGCTGCTGCCATTTCCCGGATCGTGCTGTATGCATGACCGCTTGCCAGCGTATGCGAATGTGTATCAGCTATAAACTTCATATTCTTTCACCTCGTAAATTTTCTAAAAATAGCTCCTGAACATTATAGCATATTTCTTCCAGAATACAATTTTACCCTCAGGACAGACTATAACCGAGGTGACAAACTATGAAAAACAGAAAAAAAGATCCAAAAGAACTGATCGATGATTACGACTATCTTGCCAATGCCGCGTCAGCAATGGATTTTACCGGACTGATACCGTCACTTCCTCAGAGTGATGCGGAAATCGAGTCATACAATGATATATGCCAGTTTCTTCCGCCTGTAAAAAACACTTATGAATCATCAAAGTCACGCCCGGAATACAGGAAATAATTCGACAAAACCAGTCAGTTATTGCATTTTTTCATTGTTCTTACCCTCTCTTGATGTTATAATGAGTTTGTTGTAAATTTTGTTCAACAAAAGAGAGGAGTATAGATTTATGAAGTGTCCAATATGTGGAAAAGAGCTCGAATTGCGGAACAAACAGATTGGCACCAATGAAAACGGTGATCCGGTCTTTAATGAATATGCTATCTGCCGCGACTGTAAAAAGCAGTGGAACCTTGATAAACAGCGTGCAAAACGTGCAGCTGCTAAAAAAGCCGCGCAGGAAGCATCCTCCAAGAAGAATGAGGCTTCAGCTCAGGAAACTACACAAACTCGTGAAGTACCGGTAAAAGAACCTGCTTCAAAGAAAGAAACACCGGTTAAGAAAACTGCTCCGAAACGGACGTCTCCAGCCGGGAAGCCTGCTGCCAGACAGGATAAACCGGTCAGAAAGCCATCCGTTCAGGATGCTGAACCGGCAAAGAAACCGGCTCCAAAGCGCCGCCCGCGGCCTGCCGATGAAACGGTTTCCGAAGAACATACAAAGAAGCCGGTAAGGAGAAGACGTCCGGAAGAGGCTGAACCGGCAGAAGAAAAACGTTACAGCAATATTCCTTCTGAAAAAGTACGGACCAAACATGAAAAGGCCGCCCGCAAGAGCTACGGAGAAATGCTCGAAACCGGTACGATCGATAAAAAGGCAGTCAAGAAAAAAAGAAAACAGCTTGAAGATGAAACAGGCGAGATCAAGCGGAATAGAAATTACGAAGCGGAAGCAGATCAGTATGATGATAATGATTACTACGATGATGACCCAAGATTCCGTCCGCTTCGTATCATCCTTGGTATTATCTCGCTGATCGGATTTGGATATCTTATCTACAGAGGATTTGTAACCGGCCTGGCAGATACGACAGAAGGCGGAACAGTGTCATCCGGTATGACATATGTGATCCTTGCTCTTTGTATGCTCGTTTCGGCTCTTCTCTACTTTATCATGCAGAGTAAGAATACGATCTTCGCTTTCCTTCTTCCAATGGTATTCTATCTGGGAAGCGCCGTATTTGCATTTATCCAGAGAGGCGACGATCTGCAGCTTCTTATTGCAGCGATCGCAGGTGCCGTGCTGGCCGTGATTTCTCTTATCCTCGCCATCACTTCGCGTGGCGGCGGTTATGAGGATGATGAAGACGATTATGATGATGCATTTGAAGATGACTATGCTGACGATGATTACGATGACTGATCAGATAACTGAATATCGATACAGAATATGACCAATAGGAGTGCCGCAGCAATGCGGCATTCTTTTTTGTGAAAGCGCACATTCTCTGATTTTTCCACATATATTGTAAAGAATTTAGTTTTATGTTTATCACGGAGGAATTATGAGAAAGCGTATTTTTGCATGCCTGACCGCTGTTACCCTCTGTCTCTGTATGCTTGCCGGATGTTCGCAGGAAACAGAGTCAGAGTCTTCTGTACCGGAAGAGGAGGCTGCTGAGAACAATGCAGCGGAACAGGCAGAAGAACCGGAACTGACTCCGGTCACGTTAAACGAAGTTGCCCACTCAATCTTCTACGCACCTATGTATGTCGCAATCGAAGAGGGCTATTTCGAAGAGGAAGGAATCGACCTAGAACTTGTATGCGGATTTGGCGCAGACAAAACAATGACCGCCGTCATTTCAGGTGAAGCAGACATCGGATTTATGGGTTCCGAGGCATCCATTTACACCTATGCAGAAGGTGCAACAGACTATGTAGTCAATTTTGCCCAGCTCACCCAGCGCGCCGGCAACTTCCTTGTAGCAAGGGAAGAGATGCCGGATTTCACATGGGAGGATCTGAAAGGTCATGTCGTGCTTGGCGGACGTAAGGGCGGTATGCCGGAAATGGTCTTCGAATATATCCTGAAAGAAAACGGCATTGATCCGGAAACAGATCTTGAGATCAACCAGAATATTGATTTTGGCTCTACTGCTGCCGCATTTGCTGAAGGCCAGGGAGACTTTACAGTTGAATTTGAACCCGGAGCAACCACTCTTGAATCAGAGGGCGAAGGTTATGTCGTTGCTTCTCTCGGCGAAGACAGCGGTTATGTCCCTTACACGGCTTTTAGCGCAAAGAAGAGCTACATTGATGAAAATCCTGATATCATTCAGGGATTTACCAATGCACTCCAGAAAGGCATGGATTATGTTCAGGATCATACTCCTGAGGAAATTGCAGCAATCATAGAGCCTCAGTTCCCCGAGACAGACCTGGAAACGATCACTACCATCGTAACACGCTACTACGGGCAGGATACATGGAAGAGCAATCTGATCTTCGAACAGAGCAGTTTTGATCTTCTCCAGGATATCCTCGAGAGTGCCGGTGAGCTTGAAGAACGTGTACCGTATGACGATCTTGTCACAACACAGTTTGCAGCCATAGCCGCACAGTGATATAATGAGCAGGATGGAAATATCAATTCCATCCTGATATTTATTTGCAGGACAGAAAGGATTCTATATCTTATGATCGATAAAAGACTTGTACCTTATGGCGGTCTCAAAAAAGAGCCATTCTCCGGGAGTCATAATGGCATGCGGTATTTTATGAACGGAGATGACGGCAAGAGCAGCACTACATTTACTGTCTGGGTCTACCCGGAACCATGGTGCTTTGAACAGACTCCGGACGAAGAGAAGGAAAGTGCCACTTTTCCTCTCTCTGACGAGGGTATGGATCAGGCAGCTGACTGGCTGAAAGAGCGATATGAAACAGAGAAAGAGCGGTGGACAAAAGCTGCCCAGAATATGATGCATATCACCTGATCTTCACCCTTTGTTCCCGCTCTTTCATAAATTTATTTTCTTTTAAGATTCTTTAAGGTTTCTTCCATATATTGTCACAATGGATTCACATTTCTCTGCTATCCTTTATACATGAAAACAAAGAAGGCAATGACTGTATGGACAGTCGTTTGTATGGTCATTGCACTTCGCCTAAAAATTACAGCTTCTATATAGCGTTCTCATATATCGTTCCCGGCTCTTTTGTCCGGGAATATTTTTTTGAGATCGATTTTTACAATGTAATAATACATAGCGATCAGCAGCGCCGAAGCAAGCACCCAGGCTGCAGGGCTCGCCAGGCACACTCCCAAATAGCTCTTCTGCCCTGCAGCTATGAGCGCGACCACTCCTCTTCCGACCAGCTCGGCTACGCCCGCCATCATAGGGAGCAGTCCGTATCCCAGGCCCTGAATCCCGTTCCTGTAAATATTAACGACTGCAAGAGGAATAAAGAATATACCTACGCACCACAGATATATGTTCACGGAATCCATGATCACTCCCACATCTTCGGATACAAACAGATATGTCATGTATTTCCCGACTGTCATAACAAGTGCTGCAGACAGGACTGCATAGACAATTCCGATGACCGTGCATGCTTTGAATCCCTGCCTGATACGCGGAACATTTCCTGCTCCCATATTCTGGGCTCCGTATGTAGCCATCGTCGTACCCATCGCCACATACGCCTGGGTCACAACCTGCTCGATCTTGCCCGCTGCAGTATAGGCAGCCACCAGCGTAGATCCCAGAATATTCAGTGAAGACTGCACCATCATCGTACCGATGGCGGTTATAGAATACTGAAGAGCCATCGGAATACCGATTCCGATCTGGGTCTTTAGAAGCGTGCCGGACGGATGCCAGTCTTCCCGCGTCATGCGGAGCATAGGAACTTTCTTTATAATATATACAAGGCAGAGAAGTCCGGATACTCCCTGTGAGATCACTGTAGCGACAGCAGCCCCCGCTGCCCCCATATGAAATACGATGATAAATACAAGATCAAGCACAATATTAAGAAGCGCGGACAGGATCAGGAAATACAGCGGCACTTTACTGTTTCCCAGCGCCCTCAATATACTTGCCAGCAGATTGTAAAGCATCTGTGCCAGAATACCGCCGCTGATGATCATGATATAAGCATATGCATCCGCAAATATATCCTCCGGTGTGTTCATCACCATAAGCCATGGCTTCATAAGGAGCATAAACGCCGCCGTCAGGACACCCCCGATGATCAGCGACAAAATCGAAGCCCCGGCCACAGTCCGCCTCATCGCATGCATATCTCCCGCACCGAATTTCTGAGCAGTCAATACGGTAAAACCTGCCGTCATCCCGACAACAAAACCATAGATCAGGAACATGATCCCTGTGCTTCCCACTGCTGCCAATGCACCTGTACCGACAAACTTACCGACAATCACAGCATCCGCCATATTATAAAACTGCTGAAAGACATTGCCGATAAAAATCGGCAGAGTAAAATTAATAATGATCTTCATCGGCTTTCCCGAAGTCATATCCTGCTGTACTGCCTTCATAATAAATACCCTTTCTGTTATAAAATCTGCCTTTGGCATAACAGTCCGGCAGATAGCTGAACTGTTATGCCAAAGGCAGATTATATAGCAGAAAGGGTATCTTGTAAATACTGTTTTATAAAATTTAACTCGTCTTTTTCACATGTTTTATCCAGCCCCGGAAATCAGCCGCACTATTTCAAAAACAGAAGTTTCTCCTCATCGAAGGCAAGATAATCCGGCATGCCTCTCTCTTCCAGTTCCCTCACCTTTTCTCTCTGCACAAACCAGCAGACTGTCTTCCCTGCTTTTATGTAATAGTTCTTCTCAAACGGGAGCTCTGCGCTGCTCTCTAGCTCAAACCGAAGCATATCGCACTGGCCGCTGTCACCATCATCTGCTCCAGCCTCCCCATCCTGTTCTGTATTCCAGACCGGAATGAAATCATGCGCGCGGTAACCGATATACTCTGTGTACTCTGGTATCTCCTGCTGCGTAGTAAGTGTAACTCCCCACTCTTCTGCTTCTAATGTGTGGGCGTCGATCCTGCGGGCTTTTGAAAAGTTCTTGCACCCGGTCAGGCGCGCCGCCTCTCTGCTCACAGGGTTGCGGAAGATTTCTTTTGTCTTTCCTGAGACCGCAATCTTCCCCTGGTCGATGACCAGAAGTTCCTCGCTGAAACGGTAGACCTCGTCTCTGTTATGAGACACCATGATGACCGTTCCCTCATAATCCGCAAGCATTTCTGCAAGCTCTCTCTGGAGCTGGTCTTTTAAATACATATCAAGCGCGGAGAAAGGCTCGTCCAGAAGGATCATTTCCGGCTCGTAAGCCATGATGCGGGCAAGCGCCACTCTCTGCTGCTGCCCTCCGGAAAGCTTACCAGGCAGGCGCTTCTCCAGCCCCTGCAGACGGAACTTCTCGACCATCTCACGGACACGTGCCTCTTTCTCCCGCTTACTGCCCTTTAATCCCGCAGCAATATTTTTCTCCACTGTCATAGTCGGAAACAGGGCATAATTCTGAAAGAGATATCCTACATTTCTGATCTGAGGCTTCAGGTTGATCTTCTTTTCCTTATCGAAAAAAATTCTGCCCTCCACCTCAATATGACCTTCATCGGGCAGTTCAATTCCCGCGATACTCTTCAGCGTCATGCTCTTCCCACATCCGGAAGCGCCTAGGATGCCGATCCGGCGGGCATCGCTGTGAAAATTAATATCCAGAAGGAAATTATCCAGTTTCCTTCTGATCTCTACTGTGACCGCCATGGCCTACCACCTCCCGATGTGTTTCATCTTACTTCCTGATATGATATTCATCAGGAAGATCACAAGAAATGCAATGATCATAACGATTGCCACCCAGATGCCGGCAGTGAGATAGTCGCCGTCCTGAATGACCATGGCAATCTTCTGGGAGATAGTACCAGTCTTGCCCGGTATATTTCCGGCCAGCATAGAAGTAGCTCCATACTCACCCAGCGCTCTTGCAAATGTAAGGATTGTGCCCGATGCAATACCAGGTCCTGCTGTCGGAACGATAACCGTCCAGAATATCTTTGTGTCTGACATGCCAAGCGTACGTCCCGCATATACAAGATTCATATCGATCTGCTCCATGGCCGCCCGGGCATTTCTGTACATAAGCGGAAATGCGATGACCGTCGCTGCGATCACACAGCCGAGCCATGTCTGCACAACCTTAAAGTCAAACTGTTCAAACAGGAATTCTCCCAGAGGGCGCCTCCTGCTGAAGAGAAGAAGCAGGAAGAAACCTGCTACCGTAGGCGGCAGCACCATGGGCAGGCTGAGAATGCCGTCAATGACCGCTTTCTTTCCCGGTGTTGCCTTTACCACTTTCCTTGCCGCAAATATCCCGAGGAAAAACGAGATAAACGTCGCCACCACTCCGGTTTTCAGTGATATAAAAAGCGGACTCCAGTCCAGGTCTTTTAATATCTGCATGATTTCTTCCATAACTTCTCCCTTTGTACGCCGCTTTTATGCGGATTTTTATTTTCGGTACAGCCGTTCGGGCTATATCTTTCCATTTTATACGTTCGTATCAAAATAGTATGAATCAAATACAGCTTTTGCCTCATCCGAAAGGATAAACTGAAGGAAATCTTCTGCCGCTGCTGTCTGTGCGTCGTCCGCTTCCTCATTTACCACGCGTGCGATCGGATAAATAACATCGCCTGTCAGATCATAACTTACAGTCTGCAGGATATCAAGGTCATCCTCATATCCGTATGTATCGGAGTAGTAAGTCGTTCCCACTTCACAGGAACCTTCCACAACAGCGGTCAGCACCTTGCTCACATTGTCTTGCTCACTGATCGTGGCGCCGCCAAGAGCCTCGGATACTTGTTCTGTAGTAATAGATGCCGGGTCGTCTGTCTCAGGCAGCGTGCCGAGATTGACGAGCGCCTGTCTCGTGTATCGTCCTACCGGAACACTTCCGCCGGCCAGAGCGATGCTCTCCACCTCGTTCAGATTCTCAAGTCCTGTCACCTTTGTCCCGCTGTCTTTTAATGAAATTACAACAACCTGATTGTTGACTACATTGGCTCTTGTGCCTTCTACCATCAGGCCGTCTGCCTCAAGGTCATCCATCTGCTTCTGCGCTGCTGAAAAGAAGATATCACACTCATATCCTTCCTGGATCTGTGTCAGGAGTGTACCTGAACTGTCCGGATTGTAAGTGATCGTAACCTCCGGGTGCTCCTCGTTATACATTTCGGCAAGTTCTGTCATTACTGTGTTAAGGCTCGCCGCGATAAATACCTGGATTTCCGTCTCCTCTGCCTCTCCGTCCGTGCTGCTTTCCCCGGAAGATGCATCCCCAGAACTTCCTGCGTTATCACTGCTGCTGCCCGGACTTCCGGAGCATCCTGCCATTGATAATACCATTGCTCCTGCGAGCATTGCTGATAAAATCTTTTTCTTCATACTTTTTATCCTCCTGAATTTATACTGAGCTATCTCTGCACAGCCCTTTCATCCAGTATAACCGATTATTTTTTAAAAAACAATCGATGGCGGTAAAAAAACTCCCTCACAGCATCGATAAAATTCTCCGTCACAGGGAGTCTCTGCCCATATCTGCATAAAAGATCTCCTCGAATTTCTTTTCGGCAAACTCTGCGACTTCCCGTTCCAGACGCTCATACCGCTCCATAAGGATATGTCCTGCAGGACTCACCTTCGCGATTCCGCCGGATTTCCCACCGGGGCTCCGCTCCACGACAGGACGTCCAAGCTCCTGCTCCGCAGTACGGATCAGCGACCATCCTTTGCTGTACGACATTCCCGCTTTCTCACATGCCTCACGTACATTTCCAAGCACATCGATCTGCTTTAACAGTACCATCATTCCCGGACCGAAAAATGCTTCATTTCTCATAAGCTGTACTTTAATTTTCGGATGAATGTCTGCCTGTTTCTCCGACGCCGCCAGCCTCTCGAAATTATCCTCGCTGCGTGCGCGCACAAGCACGCCTTCGTCGCCCACCGGAAGGAGACAGATCTCCGCCCCTGATGCATCGATAGCCCCCTTTAATCCCCTCTCTCCCTGATACTCTGCAATACCGTCTGTCAGATCCGCATCGATCAGGACAGGATGACCTTTTCTGCCGCCGCACACCGGGATC
>DYCJ01000053.1:0-1423 GCA_019418195.1 Clostridiales bacterium
CATCCGAAGGGAATTTGATCCCGGCAGATTTGATATCCGGGCAGATAAAGTCTATTATATGCCCGAAGATCTGCCTGCCTTAAACGGGATACGTTTTCTGCGCACAGGTCTTTTTCTTGGAGAGCTGAAGAAAAAGAGATTTGAACCCAGCCAGGCATTTGCCATGAATCTGAAGAAAGAGGAGTATCCCCGGATCATCGATCTGCCTGTATCCGACGAGCGGGTCATTAAATATCTGAAAGGGGAGACTCTGGATGTGGAAGATCTCGTCTCTCCCAAAGAAAAGGGCTGGTATCTCGTCTGTGTAGACGGATATCCGCTGGGATTTGGCAAGCTTGCAGGCCAGGTCCTTAAAAACAAATATCTCCCGGGATGGCGGTGGCAGTCAGCATGAAGATCCGACTTGACAAATATCTTGCGGACATGGGCCTGGGAACAAGAAGCCAGATAAAAAAGGAGATCCGGAGCGGTCAGGTTGTTGTAAACGGCATATCCATCTGCCGGCCGGAAGTAAAGATTGATACCGGCCAGGATAAGGTCATATTTCACGGCGAGCCTGTCACGTATGAGGAATATGAATATTTTATGCTGAATAAACCTGCAGGGGTGATATCCGCTGCAAGCGACTGCCAGGAAACGACAGTGATCGATCTGATCAGGGACAGAAAGAGAGACGATCTCTTTCCGGTGGGACGGCTCGATAAAGATACCGAAGGACTCCTGATCATTACCAATAACGGGGAGCTTGCGCACCGCCTGCTCTCACCGAAGAAGCATGTGGATAAAGTCTATTTTGCGAGGATAAACGGGCGGGTAACTCAAAGTGATGTGGATATCTTTTCCCGCGGGGTGGATATCGGGGACGAGAAACCAACTCTTCCGGCAGATCTTGTTATCTGCACATCGGATGAGGTCTCCGATATCCGGCTGACGATCCGCGAGGGCAGATTCCATCAGGTGAAGCACATGTTCCAGGCTGTCGGGAAAGAAGTTGTTTATCTGAAACGTCTCCGGATGGGCAGCATTGCTCTGGACGAAAGCCTGAAACCGGGTGAATACCGCAGACTGACAGAAGAAGAGGTAGAAAGATTATGCTCACAGGGAAAAAAGCCGTAATATTTGATATGGACGGGTCTCTTGTAGACTCCATGTGGATCTGGCCCGAAGTAGACCGGATCTATATGGAGAAATATCATCTCTCAGAACCGGCCACATTCCATAAGGATATCGAAGGAATGAGCTACACGGAGACGGCACAGTATTTCGTGGATACATTTCAGACACTGGACCGGACCGTGGAGCAGGTAATGCAGGAGTGGCGCGATATGACGACTCATCTTTATGCCACAAAAGTATTTCCCAAATCCGGAGCAGTAGAGTTTCTGGAAGATATGAAGAAACGCGGAATCTTGCTTGGCATTGC
>DYCJ01000053.1:1433-6749 GCA_019418195.1 Clostridiales bacterium
TGGCATTGCCACCAGTAATGACAGGACCATCGCTGACGCAGCATTAAATGCCCGCCGGCTCACTCCATATTTTGATTCTGTACGCACGGCCTGTGAGGTATCAGCCGGAAAGCCGGCGCCGGACGTATATCTGAAAGTGGCGGAAGATCTTCAGGTAGATCCCTCCTGCTGCCTCGTATTTGAAGATGTTCCCAACGGTATCCTGGCAGGCAAGAACGCAGGCATGGAAGTGTGCGCCGTGGACGATGAATTTTCCAGACCGTTGGAAAAGGAAAAGAAACAGCTCGCTGATTATTTTATCCATGACTTTAATGATATTTTCAGACATACATATGAAAGGTGCAAAAAAGAGCAGTGACACGCAGTGATTTTTTACCGGTAAACAAAAATGACATGATCGGGCGGGGATGGGACAGTGTAGACTTTGCCTACGTGATCGGGGATGCCTACGTAGACCATCCGTCTTTCGGGCATGCCATCATAAGCAGAGTGCTGGAATCACACGGATACCGGGTAGGGATCATCTCCCAGCCGGACTGGAAAGATCCGAAGAGTATCCAGGTCTTCGGAGAGCCCCGTCTTGGTTTTCTTGTATCCGCAGGCAATATGGACTCTATGGTCAACCACTACAGCGTATCAAAAAAGCGCAGAAAAACGGATGCCTACACCCCCGGAGGCGAGATGGGAAAAAGGCCGGATTATGCATGTGTAGTCTACGGTAATCTGATCCGGCAGACATATAAAAAAACGCCTGTCATCCTCGGCGGGATCGAGGCCAGCTTAAGAAGACTCGCGCACTATGATTACTGGTCAGACCGGCTGAAACGTTCCATCCTTCTGGACTCTGGAGCCGACATCATTTCTTATGGAATGGGAGAGCGCTCCATCGTAGAGATCGCAGACGCTCTGGACGCCGGCATTCCGGTAAGCGAATTGACTTACATCGACGGCACCGTGGTAAAAGTCAAAGACAGAGACCGGATCTACGATGCGGAATTTCTTCCGTCCTATGAGGAACTGAAAGCGGACAAGAAAACCTATGCCCGAAGTTTCTATACTCAGTATCGCAATACAGATGCTTTTAACGGAAAGCGGCTGGCAGAACCCTATTCAGATCACCTCTATGTCGTGCAGAATCCGCCGGCAAAACCTTTAAGCGTCACTGAGATGGATAACGTCTATGATCTTCCATATACAAGGACATATCATCCTTCCTACGAAGAGAAAGGCGGCATACCGGCAATTTCAGAAATCCGTTTCAGTCTCATAAGCAACAGAGGCTGCTTTGGAGGATGCAGTTTCTGCGCCCTTACATTCCATCAGAGCAGGATCGTGCAGGTAAGAAGCCATGATTCTCTTCTCAGAGAGGCAGAACTCATCACAAAAGAAAAAGATTTCAAGGGATATATCCATGATGTAGGAGGTCCGACTGCAAACTTTCGTCATCCCTCGTGCAGCAAACAGCTTGAGCACGGCGTCTGCCAAAACCGCCAGTGTCTGTTTCCAAAGCCATGCGGTAACCTTGACGCAGACCACAGTGACTATGTATCGCTTTTAAAAAAACTGCGGCAGATTCCCGGAGTGAAGAAAGTATTCATCCGCTCCGGGATCCGGTTTGACTATCTGCTTGCAGATAAGAAGAAAGACTTCCTAAAAGAGCTCTGCCAGTATCACGTAAGCGGCCAGCTTAAAGTTGCACCGGAACATGTGGCTCAGCCTGTGCTTGCCCTGATGGGAAAACCGGAGCACAGTGTATATGAGAAATTTACAGCAGAATTTAATAAAATGAATGAGAAGATAGGGAAAAAACAGTATCTTGTTCCCTATCTGATGTCCTCGCATCCCGGTTCCACTTTGAAAGAAGCTGTGGAACTCGCCGAATATTGCAGAGATCTGGGGTACATGCCGGAACAGGTCCAGGACTTTTACCCTACACCGTCTACCTTGTCTACATGCATGTATTATACGGGAATCGATCCCCGGAACGGGAAAGCGGTATATATACCGAAAAATCCGCACGAAAAAGCGATGCAGAGAGCACTCATCCAGTACCGGAACCCAAAACTTTATGATCTTGTACTGGAAGCCCTCAGACGTGCAGGACGAATGGATCTTATAGGCTATGGTCCCAAATGTCTGATCCGTCCGAAGCACAGCCATGAAAACCGTACAACTGTCTCCCGGCGGGCAAATGCCCGGTATACCGGAAAGAGCGGCGTAAACCGGAAGACAGCAGAGATGCCGCGCTCTCACAAAAAGAAGAAAACGATACGCAATATCCACAAAAAGAAATGAGGCATTCATTATGAAAATAGCAGTTATAACAGGTGCATCCTCCGGAATGGGAAGGGAATTCGTCCGTCAGGCTGGATATTTTTATCGCAGTCTGGATGAAATCTGGGTGATCGCAAGAAGAAAAGAACGACTGGAATCTCTCAGAAAAGAATGCCGGGTACCTCTTCGCATCTTTGACGGAGATCTGCTGAAAAAACAGGTGTACAGACAGTATCACAGCGGGCTGAAAGAGAAAAAGCCCGATATCCGTATGCTGGTCAATGCAGCCGGTTTCGGAAAGTCCGGCACCTTTTCTGAAATTGCATCTGAAGATAAAAAGCTTCAGCCGGATATGATCGACCTCAACTGCAGGGCATTGACACGCATGATCCAGCTTTCACTGCCACGGATGAGTAGGGGCAGCCGGATCATCAATCTGGCCTCCGCGGCAGCATTCTGCCCGCAGAACGGATTCGCCGTATATGCTGCCACAAAAGCATATGTCTTGAGCCTCTCGAGAGCACTTTCCTCGGAGCTGCGTTCCCGAGGCATCATCGTCACAGCGGTATGTCCGGGTCCTGTAGATACAGAGTTTTTCCAGGTCAGCGGTGAACTTACCGATCCACTGAAAAAGCTGACGATGGCAAAAGCTCCTGCTGTTGTCCACAAGGCACTCAAAGACAGCAGGAAAAGGCGGGAAGTCTCCGTGTATGGCGCTTCGATGAAAGCCGCCCGCATTGGTGCCAGACTGCTGCCGCACCGACTGATATTAAGAGCAGAGGAGCTGTTATGAGAGAGATCATCATTCGCACAAATGAGGCAGGACAGCGTCTGGATAAATATCTGTCCAAGTACATGTCTCTTGCACCGAAAAGTTTCTTCTATAAGATGCTGCGTAAGAAGAATATCACGCTTAACGGAAAAAAAGCCTCCGGGCAGGAAAAACTCTGTGAAGGAGATACAGTAAAGCTGTTCTTATCCGATGAAACGATCGATAAATTCACAGAACAGAAACGCCCGTCGCAGAAAAGCATTGCTGCCCCGGTAAAACTTGACATATTATATGAAGACAAGAATACGATCTTTATAAACAAGCCTGCAGGTATGCTCTCACAGAAAGCGGCAAAAGATGACATTTCTCTCGTAGAATATGTGATAGGATATCTTTTTGAGAGCCGGCAGATCACGGAAGAAGAGCTGCATACATTCCATCCGTCTGTGTGCAACCGGCTGGACCGCAACACAAGCGGGATTGTAGCTGCCGGCAAGACACTGGCGGCACTTCAGGAATTAAGTGCCATGTTTCGGGAGCGCAGCCTGAAGAAATATTATCTCTGTCTGGTGGCCGGGATTGTAGCAAAAGGAGGACATATCAGCGGGTTTCTGACAAAAGACCAGCAGACCAACCGTGTTTCTTTCTCGGAAAAGGAGAACACAGGTGCTGCAAGAATTGAGACAGAATATCATCCGCTTTGTGCCGGTGAAGGCGTAACCTTGCTCGAGGTTCATCTGATCACGGGAAAGACCCATCAGATCCGCGCGCATATGGCTTCCATGGGGCATCCCATCATCGGCGACTACAAATATGGCAGCCGGAAGATCAACGACAGATACCGTGAAGTGTACGGGCTCACCTCGCAGCTTCTGCATTCCGTCAGGCTCTGTATCCCTGAATGTTCCGGCGCGCTTGCGGACCTGTCGGGTAAAGTGATCACGGCGCCTGTCCCTAAACTTTTCCGGAAAATATGTGAGGACAAAAAGATACAAAGGAGCTGTCTTATATGGCCACATGGGGTTCAAGAGGACTTAGAGGATCTACATTAGAAGAATTTGTCAATCATACAAATGAACGTTATACAGAAATGGGCCTTGCACTGATCCAGAAGATCCCTACCCCCATCACACCGGTAAAGATCGATCAGGAGCACCGGCATATTACTCTGGCTTATTTTGACAAGATCAGTACTGTCGATTATATCGGGGCTGTCCAGGGCATTCCGGTCTGCTTCGATGCCAAGGAATGCAAAGTCGATACATTTCCTCTCCAGAATATTCACGAACATCAGGTGGACTTTATGGAGAAGTTTGAGAAACAGGGCGGCATCGCTTTCCTTCTCATCTACTACAGTACCAGAGATGAACTGTACTATATGAGATACAGTCAGATCCGCAGGTTCTGGAACAGAGGAAACAACGGCGGAAGAAAAAGCTTTCGCTATGACGAACTGGATCCGGGATGGTTTATGGAATTCAAACAGGGATACTTTATCCCGTACCTCGACATGATCCAGAAAGATCTGGACTGCCGTGAAGAATAGGATATCTCGCTTCAGGGATTGACAGAATCCTGTAAAATCCGTATAATTACATAGAAATTTAACGTATTAGCACAGTAAAGTGAAAGAGGAGAGCATATGGAACAGAAACTTCACACTCCGGAAGGTGTCCGGGATATATACAACAAAGAATGCGAAACCAAACTTGCACTTCAGAAAAAGTTAAACACCGTACTCCATCTGTACGGCTACAAAGATATACAGACGCCGACATTTGAATATTATGATGTGTTCCGTGAAGAGATCGGCTCCACATCGACTCAGGAGCTTTATAAATTCTTCGACCGGGAAGGAAATATCCTTGCACTCAGGCCGGATATCACCCCTTCGATCGCACGGGCGGCTGCCACATTATTTGAAAACGAAGATTTCCCGATCCGGCTCTGCTACGCAGGTAATACATTTATCAATCATTCCAGCTATCAGGGACGTCTGAAGGAGAACACACAGCTGGGCGCCGAGCTGATCGGTCTGGACGCCATTGAAGCTGATGCAGAAATGATCGCCATGGTAGTCGACGGGCTGAAAAAGACCGGATTAAAAGAATTTCAGGTAAGCATCGGTCACGTAGATTTTATCCAGGGACTTATGAATGCAGCTGATCTTCAGGAAGAGGAAAGCAGAGAGGTGCGGACACTGATCACAAACCGTAATTTCTTCGGTGTGGAAGAGCTTCTGGACAGTCGGAATGTAAAATCAAATGTAA
>DYCJ01000053.1:6759-12772 GCA_019418195.1 Clostridiales bacterium
TCCTGCCCGAACTGGTAGGGGGCCCGGAGGTCCTGGATGAAGCGCTCAGGATCGCACCAGATCTGAACGCACGTCTTGGCGTAGCAAGACTTCAGCAGATTTACCGGCTGTTAAAGCTCTACGGAACGGAAGACCATATCACTTTTGATCTGAGTATGAGCGGAAGCTATGGATACTATACCGGTATTATCTTCCGTGCCTATACATACGGCACAGGCGACGCTGTCGTAAGAGGCGGCCGATATGACCATCTGCTTGCCAAATTCGGAAAAGATACGCCGTCCATCGGTTTTGCCATTATCCTGGATGAACTGATGAATGCACTGAACCGTCAGAAAATCTCTGTGGATACCGTCCATCAGAACCTGATCGTATATACGGAGGAGACAGAGAAACGCGCCATCGCACTTGCCTGCAGCTTCCGGGAAAAAGGACGGAATATCGAGCTGATCAAACGGGAGACAGAGGAAGAAAGAGACATTTTTGAAGCGTATGCACGCCGGACTGGTGCATCAGCTCTCCTGTATCTCAGGGATGACGAGAAGATTGAGATGGTCAATCTTAAGACAGGTGAAGAAAAGATCGCGGATATTTAGAAGCGGGATTAAAGGAGCATGACTTATGAGATATTTGACATTTGCCCTGACAAAAGGGCGCCTGGCAAGCAAGACGCTGGAGATGCTGGAGAAACTCGGCATCACCTGTGATGAGATGAAGGACAAAGAGTCCAGAAAACTGATTTTTACAAATGAAGAATTGAAACTGAAATTCTTCCTTGCGAAAGGCCCTGATGTTCCAACTTATGTAGAATACGGAGCCGCCGACATCGGTGTAGTCGGAAAAGACACCATCGTAGAAGAGGGAAGGAAAGTCCATGAAGTGCTCGATCTCGGATTCGGGAAATGCCGGATGTGTGTCTGTGGATACGAGAACGCGGCGGAGCTTTTACAGCATCATGAACTGATCCGTGTCGCCACGAAATATCCCAAAATCGCCAAAGACTATTTTTATAATAAAAAACATCAGACCGTAGAGATCATCAAGATGAACGGGTCCATTGAGCTGGCGCCGATCGTCGGTCTCTCCGAGGTGATCGTGGATATCGTGGAAACCGGATCTACATTGAAGGAAAACGGACTTGTCGTACTTGAGGAAGTATGCCCGCTGTCTGCCCGTATGATCGTCAATCCGGTCAGCATGCGGATGGAAAATGACAGGATCAAGAAACTGATCACAGATTTAAGAGCACTGCTCAGAGAAGATGTTTAAGATACAGGAGGGAAATTATGCGAATCGAAAAACTGGATCAAAATACAAAGAAGAACCTGCTGGAAACACTTCTGAAGCGCAGTCCCAACAGTTATGGGAAATATGAGGACAGCGTCCGCGAGATCCTCAATACGGTAAAAGAAAAGAGAGATCAGGCTCTCTTTGAATATACTGAGAAATTCGATGGTGCAAAGATCAATGCAGGAAATATTCTTGTGACGGAAGCAGAGATCAAAGAAGCCTATGACAGTGTCGATCCGGAACTGGTCGGGATCATACGGAAAGCGCTCAAAAATATCGAGTCCTACCATGCAAAACAGATGCAGTACAGCTGGTTTGACAGTAAACCGGACGGGACGATCCTGGGACAGAAGGTGACGGCACTGGCAAGAGTCGGTGTCTATGTGCCCGGGGGAAAAGCAGCTTATCCTTCTTCCGTACTTATGAATATCATGCCGGCCAAAGTCGCAGGGGTGGAAGAAATCATCATGGTAACCCCGCCGGGAAAAGACGGAAAAGTGACTCCTACAACGCTTGTCGCTGCAAACGAGGCAGGAGCTGACCGCATTTACAAGGCAGGCGGCGCACAGGCGATCGCTGCACTTGCCTACGGTACAGAAAGCATTCCGAAAGTAGACAAGATCGTAGGCCCTGGAAATATCTATGTAGCCCTTGCTAAGAAGGCAGTATATGGTCATGTGAGCATCGACTCCATCGCCGGCCCCAGTGAGATCCTCGTACTTGCAGACGAGACGGCCAATCCCAGATATGTTGCAGCTGACCTGCTCTCACAGGCTGAGCATGATGAACTTGCAAGCGCGATCCTTGTGACAACGAGCGAGAAACTGGCACACGAGGTGTCTGACTGGACAGAACGCTTTATCCGTGAGCTCTCACGAGGCGAGATCATCCAGAAGTCACTGGATAACTACGGACATATCCTTATTGCAGATACTCTTGATGACGCCATTGACGCTGCAAACGAGATTGCATCGGAGCATATGGAGATCGTAACGGCTGATCCATTTGAAGTGATGACAAAAATCCGCAATGCAGGAGCCATCTTTATCGGAGAATACTCCAGTGAACCGCTGGGAGACTATTTTGCCGGACCGAACCACGTACTGCCGACAAACGGGACTGCCAAATTCTTCTCCCCCCTTTCCGTGGATGACTTTATCAAAAAATCCAGTATCATCTCATATTCGAGAGACGCACTGGAGAAGATCCACACAGACATCGAGAAATTTGCCGAGGCAGAACACCTGACCGCCCATGCTAATTCCATCAAGGTGCGATTTGACGGAAAAGAATAAAGGAGGCTGCCATGAAAAAAAGGATCGGAACATGTACAAGGAAAACGAAAGAGACAGATATCGCCCTGACCATCAATCTGGACGGACAGGGAATCAATCAGATCGATACCGGAATCCCGTTCTTCGATCATATGCTGGACGGATTTGCCCGCCATGGTCTGTTTGACCTGAACGTGAAAGTAACGGGAGATCTGGAAGTAGACAGCCATCACACGATCGAGGATACGGGTATCGTATTAGGACAGGCAATAGCAAAAGCTCTCGGAGATAAAGCCGGGATCAAGAGATACGGTTATTTTATCCTTCCTATGGATGAAGTGCTTGCGCTCTCGGCTGTGGATCTGTCGGGACGCCCGTATCTGAAGTATGACGCTGAATTTACTGTGCCGGCACTTGGCACTCTTGACACAGAAATGGTCCGGGAATTTTTCTACGCTGTCTCCTACAGCGCCGCCATGAACCTTCATCTGAAGATCATGGAACCGGGCAATAACCATCACATGGCGGAAGCTCTGTTCAAGGCCTTCGGAAAAGCTCTCGATATGGCTGTTTCCGAAGAGCCGCGGATCAAAGAAGTCTGGTCTACCAAGGGCTCTCTTTAATCCGATATTAAGCCGTTTCAATCACTGGTATATATGAATTAACAAGAACTGATAAAAGGAGAATTGATATACATGAGCTATAAAAGACTGACTCCGTGCATCTTTATCGACGGCGGGAAGGCAGTACAGTGGTTTGATGACAGGACACTGCTGTCTGACGATGTCGTCTCCCTTGCAAAGCAGTACTGCGACAGAGGGGCAGACGAACTGATCGTCTTCGATCTGTCCACATCGGATGAAGAGCACGATGAGGCAATTGACCTTATAAAGAAAATAAACCGGGTGATCAGTATTCCTATGATCGCCGGTGGAAATATACGGCGCGCCGAGGATGTGAAGAAGATCCTCTACGCAGGGGCGAAACGTGCGATCCTCAATTTTTCCAAACCACTTTCCTTCGATCTGATCGAGGAAGTCTCAAAACGTTTTGGAAAGGAAAGAATCGCAGTTTCTCTCAATGATTTTGACACACTGTTTAAGCAGCAGCATCTGATAGAAGAGTACAGCACAGAGATTGTATTCATGCACCGTCTGGATCTGAACTCTGTGATGAATATTACAAAGCTTCCTTGCGTTGTTCTTACAGATACGATGGAGCAGAGCGAGATCCTGAGAATCTTAAAATGCGACGGCATCAAAGGTGTATCCGGTCTCTTCATCAGCAGCCTGAACATGGATTTCAACGAATTTAAGGAAATCTGTGCTGATGCAGGAATTAAGATGACATCGTTCGAGAGTATACTGGACTTCTCGGAGTTCAAACTGAATTCTGACGGACTCATCCCGGTCATTGTACAGGATCATAAGACAAATGAGGTCCTTATGATGGCGTATATGAATGAAGAAGCTTTTGATAGTACAGTCAAGACAGGACGTATGACCTATTACAGCCGCAGCAGAAAGTGCCAGTGGGTAAAAGGCGAGACATCCGGACATTTCCAGTATGTGAAATCACTTGCCATCGACTGCGACAAAGATACACTGCTTGCTAAAGTCGAACAGGTCGGAGCTGCCTGCCACACCGGAAATCGTTCCTGCTTCTATACGACGATCGTGGGGGCCGATTACGACGCAAAGAACCCGCTTCAGGTATTTGAGTCTGTATACAATACGATCGTGGACCGCAGAGAGCATCCAAAAGAAGGATCTTATACAAATTATCTGTTTGAGAAAGGCATTGATAAGATCTTAAAGAAAGTAGGAGAGGAAGCGACCGAGATCGTGATCGCTGCCAAAAATCCGAATCCGGAAGAGATCAAATATGAGATTTCCGACTTCCTGTACCACGCCATGGTGCTCATGGTAGAACGGGGCGTCACATGGGAAGACATCACAAACGAACTGGCAGACCGGTAAGCTTATACAGTTCTATTAAAAAATACAGGGGCATAAAATATGTTAACCATATTTTATGCCCCTGAGGTTTTATATGAATGATTCAGAAATGCGCCGCAGAGAATTGCTGCGACAGACGCGCAGACTATATGATGACAAAAGAGAAATTCCCGCTGTGCATCCCAGATACGGAAGAATCTATCACAATCTGTATGAAAATAACACAGAAGAGCAGGAACCGTCCGGAGGTACATTTTACATACGTCTGGTGATCGGGATCCTCTGCTTTGTATGCTTCGTGTATATGGATCAGAGTAAGGCGGAGATCGCACAGGTAAACAGCACTGCTATTGTCGATCAGATCGAGAAAGAAGTTGATACGGACGCGATCGTGGAGGCGTGGAAAGCATTGTAATTACCTTTATGAAAATTCTTTCTGCTTGATTAAGAAAGTGATAGAAAGCAGCAGAAAAATCCTGTAAAATAAAAACAGAGCATCGGACCGCCGGACTTATGCGAAGCTCGGCGGTCCATTTATATCATTCCTTCTACATATGAACTTTTTGTTGGCGTGGAAGAAGCCGGATAGAAAGGAGATACTATGGACATATATAATATGCAGGCACAAGTAGATCAAACTGAATATTGGGATGAAAATATTTTGGATTTTAAAACTACTTTTTTTGGTGATGAGGCTTACAGTTGTAGTCTATTAGTAAAGAGAATTATAAACAAATGTCCCTGGCAGAAAATGCAATGGGGCATTTTTACCAGACTGAGAAGGTTTGGTAAATCATTAAATATGAGTATGCTTCAATCCTTCGCTGCCACAGAATTACTGGATAAATACCAGCAGTAATGATGCAGTGAGAGTGTTTATCGAACAGTCCGATAACGGAACAACAAAAAGGGAGATTGAACGTTTAGTAGCCGGCGAGGAAATAAAAAAAGAAATCAGGCAGGAACTGACCTATAAAGATATGTACAGCAGTATAGATAATCTTTGGAGCGTACTGTATACAACGGGCTATTTGACGCAAAAAGGCAGACAGGAAGGAAACGAAATCTCTCTGGCAATCCCTAATGTGGAGATCCGAAATATTTTCACCAGTCAGATCATGGAATTCTTTAAGGAACAGGTGAAAGAGGATGGACATACTTTGAATCGTTTCTGTGATGCATTAGAAAGATGAAACGCCGGGGAAGTAGAAAAATATTTTACCGGGTATCTTAAGAAGACAATCAGTATTCGTGATACTTTTGTAAAAAAAACAATGAAGGAAAACTTCTATCATGGTATTTTACTTGGAATATTAGGTGTAAAAGACAAATGGGGGATTTCCTCTAACAGGGAAACAGGAGATGGCTATAGCGATATTGTTGTAGAAACAGAGAATAGTACAACAGGAATCATATTGGAAATAAAGTATGCACATGATGGTAATTTGGAAGAAAGCTGTAAAAATGCACTTAAACAAATTGTAAATACGC
>DYCJ01000054.1:0-4738 GCA_019418195.1 Clostridiales bacterium
CACGGATACAGATCCCCCCACGGAGTCACTGCCAGATACTCTGTACCGGAACCGCACCCTGACAGACGCTTGGACACACACGGGCCGCCTTCAAGATCGATCATGAAATGGAAGAACGTGAACCCTCTTCCTTCTCGTTCCCGGTCCACCATGATCTTCGCCAGCTTATCATACTCATCAAAGATCACTGGCAGGTCTTCCTTACGGATTGCATACGGATCTGTGTCTTCTCCCACAACAGGTTCGATCGAAATCTGTTCGAACCCGAGTTCTGCGAAATGAAGCACATCATTGGAAAAATCCAGATTATTCCGCGTAAATGTACCGCGTATGTAATATTTCTGCTGATTTCTGCTCTCTGCAAGTTTCTGGAACTTGGGAACGATCAGGTCATAGCTCCCTTTGCCGTTCCGGAACGGGCGCATCTTATCATTGACTTCTTTTCTTCCGTCAAGGCTTAAGACCACATTATCCATCTCACGGTTGACAAATTCCTGCACCTCATCATTTAAAAGCACGCCATTTGTTGTAAGCGTAAAGCGGAAATGCTTGTCGTGGATCTTCTCCTGCTCTCTTCCGTAGGCTACCAGATCTTTTACGACCTGCCAGTTCATCAGAGGCTCTCCGCCGAAGAAATCCACCTCCAGATTTCTCCTCTTTCCGGAATTTGCGATCAGGAAATCCAGTGCTTTCTTCCCCACTTCATAGGACATGAGCGCCCGTCTTCCGTGGTATTCGCCTTCTTCAGCGAAACAATATTTACATGCAAGGTTACAGTCGTGGGCAATGTGTAAGCAGAGCGCTTTCACGACTGTCTTCCTCTGCTTTACTTCATCAATAAAATCTTCATATACATCCCGGGTAAACAGGCGTCCTTCTTCTGTCAGTGCAATGACCGCCTCAAGGATATCCTTAATGTCTTCCTCTTTATAACGGCCGCCCAGTTCTGATTTCAGATACACTAAAGTTTCCGGGGTTCTCAACGTCTCGGGTGTATGGAACTCATTCTGCTTCTCAAGGGCACCGATCACATCATATGCCTCCTGATCCACCACATGCACTGCACCGCTGTTTACATCGAGAACAATATTATATCCGTTATTCTGATACAGATGTATCACAAGGGTACCTCTCTTTCATTTTATATAAAGGCATGTACCGTCCCTGGCCGTTTCCGGTCCCGGCGAACATGCATAAGGCAGCGGCTTATTAGACCGCTGCCTTCCCCCATTGTTCTTTTGTTACTGCGAATATGACTATTTTCTGTTCTCGCAGGTCTGGTTTCCTACAGTACAGGATGTCTTGCAGGCTGACTGACATGATGTCTGGCACTCTCCGCATCCGCCTTTTTTCACTGTATTGTTTAATGTCTGTGTATTTAATGTCTTAATGTGTTTCATATGATGTCCTCCTATATTCCTTCAACTTATGCTCGTAACATTATATCACAGGACAGGAGGATTTTAAAGCCCTTTTTTACGATATCATACCTCCCAGCATTCCGCCTCCCGCGCAGAGCAGAAAAGTTGTGGCCAGGTTCATCAGATCAGACTGCAGCGAATGATAGATTCCAAGTGAGATCAACAGCAGAAGTACAAAATAGACTACTCCCAGAAGCAGTCCCCATAGAAATTTTCTCACTCTGGCCAGCTTTCCGATCACAAATCCTCCGGAGAAAGTTGAAATAACATAGGTCAGGATGATACCCGCATTGACATTTTCTTCACTCAGGCCCGCTTTGTAAAGTAATAGGGTTAAAACAAGAAGCAATATTCCTGTCACTATATAGGCACATAAAAGTGCTTTAAGCACATCAGCCGCCCTCTGTTCAATTTCTGGTCTTCCGTCTGTCTTTTTTTCCATCCTTTTCCTCCCGAAACATACATACTTGTCAGTCTTTGTCCTACTGATAAAATAGTATGCCCGGGGATAAGAGATTATGACAAAAATATATGTGACAGGATATCACACACGCTCTCTTTACTATGACATCTGTCGTCCCAGGAAATCTGCAGCACTGGAGGCCACACTCTGCTCTACTTCACCGAATTTCTTCTTCTGGTCTTTATTCAGGAGCACTACTGATCCGATCACGTCTCCTTCACTTATTATGGGGCATATTGCCTCGTCACAAAACTCCTTCATGTCCGCCACTACTTTGATATACGACGGATCCTGGTTTCCCGCAAGGATCTGTACCCTGTCTTTTAACAGCCGGTCCATCTCTCTGCCAATGAACTGATCCTGTAATTCTTTTTTCCCGCTGCCTGAAGCCGCTACTATCTGATCCATATCTGTGATGCATACAGTGCACCCCAGCGTCTGTGAAAGGCTCTCTGCATATATCTTCGCCAATGTTCCGAGTTCTCCGATCGGTGAATATTTCTTTAAAATGATCTCCCCTTCCCGGTCCGTAAAAATCTCCAGCGGATCTCCTTCCCGTATGCGGAGCGTCCTTCTGATCTCTTTCGGGATAACGACACGCCCCAGGTCGTCAATCCTCCTTACTATCCCTGTTGCTTTCATATAAAAATTCCTCCGTCTTACAGATACCTACATAAATTACTTAGTACTGTCAGTAATTGTAGTATCTGTAAAACGGAGGAATTTATTCACACCTTATCAGCCCATCTCCTTATACTGCTGGGCAATATTGAGTGCGTGATCTCCCATTCTTTCAAAGTCTGTGAGCACTTCAGAGAATACGATCCCGCTCTGGGGCTTGCATTTTCCCTTTTTGAGCCTCTGCATCTGTTTCTTAAAGTATTTGTCACGCATATCGTCCGTCTTCTGTTCCAGTATTTCCGCCTGGCTGAGCACCCTGCCTGTATCTGCCGACTCTACGTTCTTTACATTTTCCAGACTGGCGATACACTGCTTTTTCATTTCTTCCAGCTCGTCGAGCACATTGTCTGAGAACTGCAGCTCCCATTTCTTCATATCATCGGCATATTCCGCGATATTTGTCGCATGGTCACCAATCCTCTCGAGATTGCTTATGATCGCATAATAACCGTTTATCTTACGTGAATCATCAGCATTCATCTCACCAGACATGAGGGAGACAATATACTCTGATATTCCTTTGTTCAGATAATCAATGTACTCCTCTCTCTCCTCGACTTTCTGCCTCGATTTATCGTCATATTTAATCAGCGTATCAAAGGCATCGCTGATATTCTTGGATACCATATCCAGCATACGGTCTACTTCTTCTTTTACCTGGGTAACGGCGATCGCACTGTTTCCCACTGCATAGGAAGAGTCAAAAGGCCGGATATATTTGAGCCGGAGATCTTCATCGTCTTCTTTCTTGCTGTCCGGAAGGATCTTCTCCGCTGCATGTGCCATATAAGTACCAAACGGCAGCAAGATCAGGGTTGTCACAATATTGAATACGGTATGTGCATTTGCGATCTGCGCCACCGGATCTCCCGGTGTGATCGACTCTATCAGCGACACATACGGTGTTACCATACATATGATCGTAAAAATGGTTGTACCGATAATATTGAACATCAGATGGATGACTGTAGTACGTCTTGCGTTCACCTTTGTTCCGATGGATGCAAGTACTGCGGTAATACAGGTACCGATGTTTTGTCCGAAAAGGACGTAAACCGCACTTGAAAGCGGAATCATCCCGGTTGATGCCAGCGCCTGCAGGATACCAACTGATGCAGAAGACGACTGGATCACTGCCGTAAATACCGCGCCTACCAGAATACCGAGAAGCGGATTGCTGAACTGCGTCATCAGATTGATAAATGCCTCTGATTCCTGAAGCGGTTCCATTGCAGCTCCCATCATATCCATTCCTATGAAAAGAATACCAAGTCCTGCAACAATACTGCTGATATGATGCACCTTTTCACTCTTTGAAAACATGATCGCTCCGACGCCGATGATCGCAAACAGCGGCGCGATCGCTCCGATATCAAGAGCAATGAGCTGACCTGTGATCGTAGTACCGATATTGGCTCCCATGATGATCCACACAGCCTGCTGCAGTGTCATAAGACCGGAATTTACAAATCCCACGACCATAACCGTTGTGGCTGAAGAAGACTGGATCACCGCCGTGATAACAGCTCCGACCAGAACACCTTTGATCCGGTTTGAAGTCAGTTTTTCAAGGATCGATTTCATCTTGTTGCCGGCGGCCGCTTCCAGGCCGTTGCTCATCATCTGCATTCCATACAGGAACAGAGCAAGACCGCCGAATAACGAAAGTACATCTGTTATTCCCATTCCTTTTTCTCCTTTGCGAACGATAGCGCTTCGAATCTTTTCATCATATGACTGCGCTATTATTTGTCAATATGTAGTTGTCTGTTATTTTCGACGCGCCAATTGCGCGCTGATTTTAAACTAACATGCGCCGTCACCTGATGTCAACGATATTTTACATGTTCTTTATATTATTTTTACTTATATTTGACTTTATTTTTACAATTCATACTTTATCCCCCATCAGATACAGTATTTTCCATCTTACAGATAAAGCCTGCTGCTGCAGTAAATCATTATTGAAAACAGCACTTTATTCTGCTAAAATCTAATAAGGTGAAGGAGTGAGGAGATCCATGAGTTTAACAATTCCGATCGAAACTTCTGCAAGACATATCCATATCACGCAGGAAGATTTTGAGACGCTTTTCGGGGCGGGGGCAAAACCCACATTTGCAAAAGAATTAAGCCAGCCCGGCCAGTATGCCTGCAAAGAAAGGCTGACTGT
>DYCJ01000054.1:4748-12684 GCA_019418195.1 Clostridiales bacterium
AAAGGAAGATTTGAAAAGGTCGTCATACTCGGGCCATGCCGCAGGGAAACACAGGTGGAAATTTCTGTCACAGATGCAAGACGTCTGGGCATTAAAAGCGTGATCCGGCAGTCTGGTGATCTGGAAGGCACCCCGGGATGTACTCTGATCGGGCCAAAGGGGAAACTCGAGCTGGATAAAGGTGTCATTGTAGCCAAACGCCATATCCATATGACCCCCGTTGATGCCATCCGCGCTCACGTAAAAGACAATGATATCGTATTTGTTATTACAACAAGTTATGAACGTTCGCTGATCTTCTCCGATGTCGTTGTGAGAGTCAGTCCGTCCTACTCGCTCGCCATGCATGTAGATACGGATGAGGCGAATGCATTCGCCAATGAAGATAATCCGACAGGCGTGATACTAAAACTGTTTAACGGACATACCTACAGTCTCCAGTCCTAGGCTGACGAACTGCAGTCCGGTATCCACCGGTAAGAGAAATAAAACGGAGTATATAAAATATGTTTATTCTTATTTTTGAGCAGCTTTTGAAGATGTTCTTCATCATGGTGCTCGCATTTGTATGTTTCAAAATCGGTCTGGTGGATCAGACCGGAAATAAAACTGTTTCAAATCTCCTCCTTCTGGTCGTCAATCCGGTCCTGATCATCACCGTCTATCAGACGAAATATGATCCTGCACTGGTCCGGGGGCTTCTGCTTGCTTTCGCAGCGGCTGCTGCCACCCATGTCCTCGGCATCCTGATCTCAACCGCATTGATCCGTCCCAAAATCGATACTGACTACAGCATTGAAAGGTTCAACGCCATGTATTCCAACTGCGGTTTCATCGGCATCCCGCTGATCGGAAGCGTACTCGGCGATACAGGTGTCTTTTATCTGAGTGCATATATGGTCATGTTCAACCTGTTTTCATGGACTCATGGTGTTATTTTGATGGAGAAAAGATTTTCCTTCAAGAATCTCAAAGAAGGACTTGTATCTCCTATGTTCATCGCAACACTGATCGCAGTACTTTTGTTCTTTTTACAGCTGGAAATCCCGTCAGTCCTTCTGGATTCGATGAACTACATCGCGGATATGAACACGCCTCTTGCCATGATGGTGGCAGGCTTCTCCGTCGCTCAGGCTGATCTTAAGAAGATGTGCCGGAATTTACGGCTTTATTATGCCTCCGCGATCAAGCTGATCATTTTCCCGCTCTGCTCGATAGCTCTGCTGATGCTGTTCCGCCTGCCATCTGTAATATCCATGACGATCCTGATCGCCGCTGCCTGCCCGTCAGCCACGACCGGCACAATGATGGCGATCCGATATAAACAAAATTATACCTATTCCTCGGAAATCTTTTCTATGACGACCATGTTCGCTGTAATAACGATGCCGGTGCTGGTCCTTATCGCCGAACAGATATTGTGACGAAAAAGTAACAGAAAAAGTGCGGATGACCGCACTTTTTCTGTACTTCTCTTTACTCTACACTTTTCAGCGACTCTACCATATTGATCTTCTTCAGCTTAAAATACATCGCTCCGTTTACCAGCAGGGAGAACAGGATTGTCAAAAGGAATCCGTATATAAAACTGCTCAGATCGATATTACGCCCGAACATGACCGACTCAATCTCTACCGTGACAATGATGAATCCATGCAGGAACTTCCCGAGAACGATGCCAAAAACGGCTCCCAGAACTGTCAGGACGATATTCTCCCTGTACACATACATTGCCACCTCACCATTGTAGAATCCCAGCACTTTCAACGTTGCCAGTTCTCTCTGGCGTTCCGTAATATTAATATTATTGAGATTGTACAGCACCACAAATGCAAGCATACCCGCAGATATGATGAGTACAACGATCACTTCGTCCAGTGCACCCAGCATATTGTCTACCTGCTCCCTCAGATCAGTCGTGTAGCTTACACTCAGCGCTCCCGGAAGCGTAAGTGCCTCCTCGCCGATACGTTCTGCCTCCTCTGTGATGCGGTCAGCAGTTTTATAAAAGATCGAATTATAATCCGGCTGCTCTCCATACACTTTTTCATAATATGCAGGCGTCATGTACAGATAATGGCTCATGTAATTTTCACAGACAGCGCTGATCTCCACTTCAAGGTCTCCCCTGTTCTCATCACGGATCGTGACCGTGTCACCAGGTTCCACGTCCAGCTCTGTCGCCATCTTTTCCGTAAGGATGGCACCCGAATCATCCAGCTCATATTTTTCATTTGTTACGCGGTCCTGAAGAACGACAAATTCAGAAAACTCTTCTACATTTTTCGGCACATCAAGATAGACATCATGCCATTCATCTCCATTTCCGACCGTAATCTGACTCAGGATCCCTTCCGTAGAGCCAGCCATTTTACTGTCTTTTTCAAGTGTCGTGATGATATTGCTCTTTTCTTCCTCAGTTGCATCATCACTCAGTATAATGTTTCCGTCATAAAGCTGGATCTCCCCGTATTGAATATCGACAATGGCAAAAATAGAATCTTTTAATCCGAATCCGACAAGCATGAGGGCCATACAGCCGCCTATGCCAAAGATCGTCATAAACAAACGTTTCTTGTAGCGCACAAGATTCCGGATACTGGCTTTCCATGAAAAATTCAGCCGCTTCCATATAAAGTTCACGCGTTCCAGCATCACTCTCTGCCCCTGTTTCGGAGTCGGAGGCCGCATCAGTTCCGCCGCCTGTTCTCTCAATTCTTTGTAACATGAGAAAATTGTTGCAAGAAGCGTACTTGCCAGCGCTGCTGCCGCTGCTCCCAATCCGTATTCTAGGTTGTACGGTATGACAATGTCGTTCATATGTTGATACATGATCCCATATGCATTGATAATAATATACGGAAATACTTTCTCTCCAAACAGAATCCCGACTACACTTCCCGATACAGTCGCCAGCAGTGCATATCCGAGATATTTGCCTGCAATGGAATGCCTTTCATACCCCAGCGCCTTGAGTGTTCCAATCTGCGTCCTCTGTTCTTCCACCATACGGGTCATAGTCGTCAGGCTGATAAGCGCAGCCACAAGGAAAAATATCGCCGGGAACACTTCGCCGATCGCCCGCATGCGGTCTGCATTCTCTCCGTATCCGGTATAATCCGGCAGATTGGACCTGTCATATATGTACCACTCGGGCTTCTCGAGATCATTGATCTCGTTTTCCGCATCCGCAAGCTCTTCTTTCGCATCCGCGATCTTCTGTTCTCCGTCTGCGATCTCTGCTTCCGCCTCTGCTTCTCCCTCGTAATATTCTTCCCAGCCGTCCGCGATCTCTGCTTCCGCCTCTTCAAGCTGCGCTTCTGCATCAGCGAGTTCCTGCTCTCCTGCAGTGATCTGATCCCAGCCGCTATTGATCTGTTCCTGCCCGGATTCCAGTTCTGCCTTCGCTGAATCAATCTGGTCCTGCGCCTGCGCGATCGCCGCCTCGCCTTTCTGTATCTCTTCGTACATGGCATTGAGCGTAGCCATTGTCACATCGTCCGTTGCTCCGCTGGCTGCAAGGGCATTATACTGTTCTTTCGCCGCGTTCAACTGGTCGATCTGATCATTCAGGGCGTCAATATTGGCGTTCAGCTCTTCCTGTCCCTGATCCACCTCTGCCTGACTGTCCGTAAGCTGCTGGCGCGACGCTTCAAGTTGTTCTTTCGATGATTCAATTTCCTGCCATCCGTTGTCCACCTCTTCCTGGGCATCGGCAAGCTGCCGGCGCGCATCTGCAAGCTCTTGTTCCGCTTCAGCCTTCCCATCCTCTAATTCTGTTTCCGCGTCTGCAACTTGCTGCCGTGCATCCTCAAGAGCTTCATTTGCCTCATCCACGATCTCGTCATACCGTATCTGCTCACGTTCCGCCCGGATTGCCTCGATTGCATCCATCACTTCCTGAACACGGTCGTCATACGCATCCGTAAAAGCTGTCATCTCTTTGGCACCGTCCACCTGTGCATAAATCTCAGTATAGACATCCAGAGAAAAACTGTCTTCAGGAACTACAATAAATGCTGCCACACTGCCGTTGCCGATCGTCGTACTCCCTCTCTGGAAAGAAATATAATTCGGACTGCTCACCGTACCAGTGATCGTAAACGTATCAGTCTTCAGTGTATCTGTGATATCATCATCGCCGCCGCTTGAAAAAGTGATCTCATCTCCGATCTCAAGGCTGCTTTCATTTAGATAGTCCACATCAACCGCACACTCATCTTCTGCCTCCGGAAGCCTCCCGCCCTCCAGCTGCACCTGATTCATCTCCGGCAAAAGCGACATCACATGTATCGCGATCTGGTTATCCCCTTCCGAACACAGTACATCAACAGAATAGCTTCCTTCCACAGCCGCTACGCCGCCTGCGTCTTCGATCGCCTGCAGATCATCATCCGTGAGTCCCATTGTACTGATCACTTCTATGTCCATCATATTCTTATCGTCAAAATAAGCATCCCCTGAATAGCGCATATCCGGCTCCGATGCACGGATTCCGGAAAAGAAAGCACAGCCGATCGCAACAATGAAAAAAATGGACATAAAACGCCCGAGACTGCGTCTTATCTCCATATAAAAGTCCTTTCTCAACGCTTTTTTCTTCATCTGCCGTTACCCTACCATTCTATATCATCGATCGATACCGGATGCTCATTGAGCTCCATCTGTGAGACCTGACCGTTCTTAATATGTATCAGCCGGTCCGCCATAGGAGCGATCGCCTGATTATGCGTGATCACGATCACTGTCATTCCCCGCTCCCGGCACATATTCTGCAGAAGTTTGAGAATTGCTTTTCCCGTATTGTAATCAAGAGCGCCTGTCGGCTCATCACAGAGCAGCAGCTTGGGATTTTTTGCCAGTGCCCTTGCGATCGAGACTCTCTGCTGTTCACCCCCGGACAACTGTGCCGGAAAATTATTCAGCCTGTCTCCCAGCCCCACTTCCTCCATCACTTTTCTCGCATCCAGCGGATCCCTGCATATCTGAAGAGCCAATTCTACATTTTCAAGAGCAGTCAGATTCGGCACCAGATTATAGAACTGAAAAACAAAGCCGATATCTTCCCGTCTGTATTCTGTCAGCCGTCTCGGATTGTAAGCAGTGATCTCATCTCCGTCTACAAGAAGGGTTCCGCTTGTAGCGGTATCCATCCCGCCAAGGATATTGAGCACTGTCGTCTTGCCCGCACCACTGGGCCCGACAATAACGACAAACTCTCCTTTATCAATCGAGAAACTGATATTATCCGCAGCACGGATCTCGATCTCTCCCATCTTATAAATCTTCGTAATATCCTGCAATTTGACAAAATCTTTCATATGTACTGCTCCTGTACTGTTTCCGCTCTTATGAAAATCAAAGCGGATACTCTGGATGTATCCGCTCTGTTTAATTCTCTGTATTTAATTATAACATGGAACTCACATAAAGTTGAGAACTTTCCCGTAATTTCAGATTATTTTCACACTTTTTTATATTCCGCATTAAGCTTTGCCGAAAACCGGAACAGTACAAGTCCGATCAGGAACATTACCGACAGCGCGCTCACACCGATATTGATACTTCCCGTCAGCTGACTTAAGACAGAGACCAGCGCTGTGCCTATGACAGAAGCACCTTTCCCGCATATGTCGTAGATTCCGAAGAATTCTCCTGACTTCTCCGCCGGGATGATCTTCGCGAAATAAGAGCGGGACAGTGCCTGTATCGTTCCCTGGAACATACCTACCAGTACTGCCAGCAGCCAGAAATCAAACTGCGTATCCAGCCAGTATGCATATACTGCGATGCAGAAATACGCCGCAATACAGATCGTAATGACCGTTTCAGGTCTTACTTTTTTCACAAGCCTGCTGAAGATAAGGACGCACGGAAAGGCAACGATCTGCGTCACCAGCAGTGCCAGAAGCAATCCTGTGCTATCCAGTCCCAGTGCCTGCCCGTAAGCTGTTGCCATGTCGATCACTGTATAAACGCCATCAATGTAGAAGAAGAACGCCAACAGGAAAACAAAGATATGTTTCTGCTTTGTCAGGTCGATAAACGTCCTGCCCAGACGTCTGAAGCTGTTTCTCACTACGTGCTCTCCCGCCTCGGAAAAATACTTCTGCCGGTAGGAACGCAGAAGCGGTATGGAAGAACACAGCCACCAGACTGCCGTGATAATAAATGCAAGGATCATGGAAGTCTGTGTACCCAGCCCCACACTTCCGCCGCCCAGTACGATCACAAGACTGATCACAAAAGGAATGCAGCTTCCGATGTATCCCCACGCATACCCGTGTGAAGAGACCGAATCCATACGCTCCGGCTCAGTCACATCCGTCAGCATGGCATCATAGAATACAAGGCTGGCCGAATATCCCGTCTTTGCAAGGACAAAGATCACCAGGAACCATAGCCACGAGGACAGGAAACCAAGCACGATACATCCGAATACTCCCACGCCCATAGCGGCAGAAAAAATGATCTTTTTAAAGTTCTTCGTATCTGCAATAGCACCAAGCGTGGGGCCTAGGATCGCCACGATCAGCGTACAGATGGATGTGGCATAGCCCCAGTATGCAAGATAATTTACATCCGATATTCCGGCACTCTCTGCAAGCGAATTAAAATAAATCGGGAAAATCGTGGATACCATCAGGGTAAACGCCGAATTTCCAACATCATAGAGTACCCATTTCTTTTCCAGTGAAGTCAGTTTAAATTTCATGTCTTTTCTCTCATCCCTTTCTGATTTTTCAGGATAATTCCCTGTGACCGGTCCGTCCGTCTGCTGCCATTATTGGCATATCCGCGTTTTTACAGCCGCAGTTCTTCCCACTTGTCCCCGGCTCCAAACGTGCGGTGAAAACGTTCCGGAAGCTCTGCCCCGTCAAACAACGCTTTCTGATACTGGATGATGAGCCCCGCAGCCAGCGGTACCGCACCTGCATACAGCCGCTTGAGGAGCTGACAGTACTCTTTGCACGCAGGATTTGGCTCAAGGCTCATGACCATCCCTTGTTTATCTTCATAATGCCCTGCCAGTTTCAGGCAGCCGAAGATCAGGTTTCTCTTCGCCTTTCCAGGGGCAAGGAGCACCTTATGGCAGAAGATCATGGAGCGCATGGATTTCTCTATGAGCTCCGGCGTCATATCGTTAAAAAGCGGAGCGATCACGGAAGCATTCTTCCTGTTCGGATGAATATGGCCTGTCGCCAGATATCGCACCGGATTGATATAGTCTTCCTTGAGCAGCAGACGGTCAAACTCCATCTCGATCTCTGAATGACTGATCCCGCTGGTCTGTATCATTTTCTCGATGTACGGATGACACTCACTGTCCAGTGCAAAATGACAGATAAAGCCATAGATATAAGCCCTTGCCGCAGCCGGATCCTCTGCTTTTTTGATCACTTCAACGGCATTGCGGAAGAACTCGTCCGACATCTTGTCGTGCAGCTCATATCCCTGAGTATTGACCGGATTTTTCATTAGTGCTTTATAATAAAAAAGAAGGTCAGGCCCGTGAACGCCTATGTCAAACAGCTCTCTGTTATTCTCGATAGAATTCTGGAGCGGACGCGGCAGCGCACTGATAACTTCTTTTCCAAATTTATAATGTGCGTATGTTGTAGGCATAGATATTCCCCTTTTCTGTTGCATTTTTTCATGTCATATGCCGTTCACAGTTTACGGATAAAGGCTGTCCGCAGCCATATGACCGGCCATATGTAACATATTATCACATATCCTATGTAAAAAATCCAGTTCTCTATATCTATAGAATGTTAAATTTTTGTATAAGTTCAGCCATGGGGCTGTCCGGAGAGAAAAGTATGCCCGCATGATTTTTTCGAGCGGGCAGCTCCATGAGACGAGCGCCCGTATATGAGGAAAACAGCGGCGCAGCCGCAGTAAGCACGTCAGTGCGGTTTTCCGAATGGCGCGG
>DYCJ01000055.1:0-7065 GCA_019418195.1 Clostridiales bacterium
ATATCCGCATGTATGATGAATTAAAGCGAAGTGAGGGGGATAATCCTACGATTGGTATAGTGTTGTGTTCGGATACAGATGAAGATATAGCGCGTTATTCTATTATGCATGGAAATGAACAACTGTTTGCATCTAAATATAAACTCTATCTTCCTACGGAAGAAGAATTGAAGGCTGAAATTGAAAATCAGAAAATGCTTTTTTATTTACAACAGGGAGAAAATAAAAAGTCAGAAAACTAAACAGTAAAGTATAATACAGGTATGTATAAAACATAATATAGCGATAAATGTTTCGGAGGACAGAATATGAGCAACATACTTTTTTTGATTATAGATATGCAGAATGGATTTATCAACAATTTTACAGAGCACCTTGTTGAAAAGACACATGATTTTCAGAATAGGATCAAAGATTATGTGATCACGGCGGGAACACGCTATGTGAATCATGAGAATACGGCATGCTATCTGTTTGAGGGATGGAAGAGCTGTATGGCAGGATCGGAAGAGGCAGAGGTTGTACCTGAACTCCGGGGATGCATGCAGAGAGTATTTGACAAGGACAAGTACAGTTGCTGGAATGAAGAGATGAAGGAGTTTATCCGCGATAATGAGATTAAGAAAATATACTTTGCGGGCGTGAATACGGGATGTTGTGTCCTGCACAGCGCTATGGACTGCTATAACGATCTGGCCGACTGCGCGGTGATAGAGGATCTCTGCGGCTCCACATCGGGGATAGAAGAGCATGAGGCGGCGCTTGTTGTCCTCCGGAGCTGCATTACGAAAGAGCGTGTGATAACGGCTGAGAGGGCGTATGAAGAAATCTGCGCTGTTGCCAGGGACACTGCAAAATAAGATTGTATTTTTCACTCTGTTACGCTATAATAGAAAAGGATTTATAAAACCAGACAAATCCCGATGGCAGCCATTTTACCGGCGCTGTAGGGAGTTAGAATTGGAGGAGAAGAAAAATGTTAGTATCAGCAACAGAAATGCTTCAGAAAGCAAAAGCAGGTCACTACGCAGTAGGCCAGTTCAACATTAACAACCTTGAGTGGACAAAGGCGATCCTTTTAACAGCGCAGGAGTGCAATTCACCGGTCATCCTCGGCGTATCTGAGGGCGCAGGAAAATATATGGCAGGCTACAAGACAGTTGTAGGTATGGTAAATGGTATGCTCGAAGAACTGAGCATCACAGTTCCGGTAGCACTTCACCTGGATCACGGCAGCTATGACGGATGTCTGAAATGTGTAGAGGCAGGATTCTCTTCTATCATGTTCGACGGATCACACTATCCGATCGATGAGAACGTAGCTAAAACAACAGAGCTTGTTAAGATCGCTCATGAGCACGGAATGTCACTCGAAGCAGAGGTGGGAGCTATCGGCGGCGAGGAAGACGGCGTTGTTGGAAAAGGCGAGTGCGCTGATCCGAACGAGTGCAAGATGATCGCAGATCTGGGAATTGATTTCCTGGCAGCAGGTATCGGAAATATCCACGGTGTATATCCGGACAACTGGGAAGGATTAAGCTTTGAGACTCTGGATGCGATCCAGCAGAAGACAGGCGATATGCCGCTCGTACTTCACGGTGGTACAGGTATCCCGGACGATATGATCAAGAAAGCGATCGATCTCGGGGTTGCTAAGATCAACGTTAATACAGAGTGCCAGATCGTATTCGCAGAGGCAACACGCGAGTACATCGAGGCAGGAAAAGACAAACAGGGCAAAGGCTTTGATCCGCGCAAACTCCTGAAACCGGGCGCAGAAGCAATCATGGCTAAAGTAAAAGAAAAAATGGAACTGTTCGGATCTGTAGGACAGGCCTAAAAAAATTTCAGGAAAACCTGAATAAGTTTTTGATAAAATTTACTTGCCTTTTTGGAGTGATTGAGTTATACTGTCACACGTAGACAA
Source organism: Clostridiales bacterium (assembly GCA_019418195.1). Classification (GTDB taxonomy): domain Bacteria; phylum Bacillota; class Clostridia; order Lachnospirales; family Lachnospiraceae; genus Mediterraneibacter. The sequence continues at coordinate 1,928 of DYCJ01000055.1, forward strand.
GAACAAGGGCGTTCCAAGATAGCTTGGAGTGCCCTTTTTTCGTAGGAACCTTTTGGCGGAGCCTGCGGAACACTATAAGAGGACAGTTCAGGCAGCGCCATTCGCAAAGCCGCACTGGCGCGCTTACTGCGGCTGCGCCGCTTCTTTGCTCATTTACTGGCGCTTAGCACATCTGTCTATCAGTCGCCGGATTCTTATGCGAGCATAAATCCGTCTCCTGACATCAGATGCCTGAACTGTTACAACAAAAAGGAAGGGATCAAATATGAGTACAGAAAAGATCAATGTAGCCGAAATCTTCGGAGAAAATGTTTTCAATGACACTGTAATGCAGGAGCGTCTGCCGAAAAAGGTTTATAAAAACCTGAAGAAAACGATAGAGGAAGGAAAAGAGCTGGATCTTGAGACAGCCGACGTCATCGCGCATGAGATGAAAGAGTGGGCGATCGAGAAAGGCGCTACACACTATACACACTGGTTCCTGCCGCTGACAGGAGTTACGGCAGAGAAACATGACTCCTTTATTTCCGCACCGCAGCCGAGCGGAAAGGTGCTGATGAGCTTTTCCGGTAAGGAGCTGATCAAAGGTGAGCCGGATGCTTCTTCATTCCCGTCAGGAGGACTCAGGGCAACATTTGAAGCAAGAGGGTATACGGCGTGGGATTGTACATCTCCGGCATTCGTGAGACAGGATGCAGCAGGAGCGACACTGTGCATTCCGACAGCATTCTGTTCGTACACAGGAGAAGCACTGGATCAGAAGACACCGCTTCTTCGGTCTATGGAAGCAATCAACAAACAGGCGCTGCGTCTGCTGAGACTGTTCGGAAATACAACATCTAAGAAAGTAACTCCGTCCGTAGGACCGGAGCAGGAATATTTCCTTGTAGATGCCGAGAAGTTCGAACAGAGAAAAGACCTGATCTATACAGGACGTACGCTGTTCGGAGCTATGCCGCCGAAAGGACAGGAACTTGATGATCACTACTTCGGAACGATCCGTCAGAGAATCGCGGCATTCATGAAAGATGTTAATGAAGAGCTGTGGAAAGTCGGAGTTACGGCAAAGACACAGCACAATGAAGTGGCTCCGGCACAGCACGAGCTGGCTCCGATCTATGCAGAGGCAAACATTGCGGTTGATCACAACCAGATCGTAATGCAGACATTGAAGAGAGTTGCGTGCCAGCACGGACTGAAATGCCTGCTTCATGAGAAACCGTTCGCGGGTGTCAATGGTTCCGGTAAGCATAATAACTGGTCGATCACGACAGATGATGGGATCAACATGCTTGATCCGGGTAAGACGCCTCATGAAAATACACAGTTCCTGCTTGTACTGACTTGTATCTTAAGAGCAGTTAACATGCATGCAGATCTCTTAAGAGAATCTGCAGCAGATCCGGGAAATGACCACAGACTTGGAGCTAACGAGGCGCCGCCGGCGATCATTTCCATCTTCTTGGGCGAGCAGCTCGAGGATGTGCTGGAACAGCTGATCAGCACAGGTGAGGCTACACATAGTATTAAAGGCGGCAAGCTTGAGACGGGAGTCCGCACACTTCCGGAGCTGTCCAAAGATGCTACGGATAGAAACCGTACTTCACCGTTTGCATTTACAGGAAACAAGTTCGAGTTCCGTATGGTGGGATCCCGTGATTCCATCGCTTCCCCGAACATCGTGCTCAACACGATCGTTGCAGAGGCATTTGCGGATGCGTGCGATGTACTTGAGAAAGCAGACGACTTCGATCTGGCAGTACATGATCTGATCAAGAAATATGCGACAGAGAACCAGAGAATTGTTTTCAATGGAGACGGTTACTCAGAGGCATGGGTTGAGGAGGCTGAGAGAAGAGGTCTTCCGAATATCCGTTCCATGGTAGAGGCAATCCCGGCGATGGTGACAGATACGGCGGTAAATCTCTTTGAGAGATTCGGTGTGTTTACAAAAGCCGAGCTTGAATCCCGTGCAGAGATCCAGTACGAGACATATGCGAAAGCCATCAATATCGAGGCTCGTACAATGATCGACATGGCAAGCAAACAGTTTATGCCGGCATTCATCAAATATACAAAGACGCTTGCCGACACTGTAAATTCAGTGACAGCAGCAGGGGCAGATGCGTCTGTACAGAAAGAAGTGCTTGACGAAGTGACCGCGCTCATGGGAGAGACAAAGAAAGCTCTCGATGCACTGGTCAAAGTGACAGATGAGGCCGCTTCAAAAGAAGAGGGCGCTGTGCAGGCGAACTTCTATCATTCAGATGTCTTCCCGGCTATGGAAGCACTGCGTGCGCCGGTAGATAAGCTGGAGATGATCGTAGACAAAGAGGCATGGCCGATGCCGTCCTATGGTGATCTGATCTTTGAAGTGTAGGACGATAATAGATTGAACAGTAAAACAGGATGATCGGATATAAAATTTAATACAGATACCTGTCTCCCGGCAGGGAAAGATACACCTCTCTCTTTCCCTGCCGGGATTTTTTGCGCAAATGATTGACAGTTTGCCCATCAGGATGCATACTAGATTAAAATACGATTGTAAGAATGTTGAGGTGCGGTGAATTGAATGAAAACGGGGGAAAAGAAAAGAAAATGACCATCAATGATGTTGCGGAGCAGCTGGGGGTTTCGATCAGTACGGTTTCAAGGGCAATTTCCGGAAAAGGACGGATCGGGAGTGAGACGCGCAGGAAAGTACTGGAGTTTATAGAGGAACACGATTATCATCCGAACAGCAGCGCAAAGAGTCTTGCACAGGCGAAGACAGAAAATATAGCGCTGCTTATCCCGGAGGTAAAGACACTGGTAGCGCAGCCTTTCTTCTATATGTGTATGTGCGGTGTGAATGAGGTGGCGCAGGCCCGGGGATATGATATGTTTGTAGTGACTACGAACGGACAGGATACTACCAGGCTGAAACGTCTTCTGGACAATGACAAGGTGGACGGTGTGATTCTTGGTAATACGCACAGAGACGATGTATTTGCCAGATTTCTGAAATCCCGCGGATGCCCGTTTGTGGCGATTGGTTCTATGGATGATGATTCTGTCATACAGGTGGATCATGACAATATGGGAGCCTGCCGTGATCTTACCGCGATTCTGCTGTCGCGCAGGATGCGCAGGATCGCATATATGGGACAGTCCGGTGACCTGATCGTAAATGAAGAGCGGTACAGGGGATACCTGCAGGCGCATCGGGATATCGGCACGGATGTTGATATGGATCTTGTATACAGGGATAATATAACAGAGACGATCGTGCGGAAAAATACGGATGAGCTTGTGCGAAGAAGAGTGGACTGCATTCTCTGTCAGGATGATGCTATCTGCAATATCGTCCTTCAGGAACTCTACAGTCAGAATGTGAGGATCCCGGAAGAGATGCGTGTGGCCTCCTGCCATAACAGCAAGACGCTGGACAGTTATCCGGTGACGGTTACCTCTCTGAAATTTGACAATACAGAGATCGGGCGCGTGGCCTGCGATGTGCTGATTGATATGCTGGAGGGCAGAGAGGTCGAGGGACGGACGCTGCTTGATTATGAAGTGGTGCTGAAGGAATCTACAAAATAGATGAAAGACAGGCTGAAAAGGAGAATAAGGATTGAATTAGCGGCTGGAAGCGCAAATTGCGCAAATAAAGCCGCAATTTTTATGTAAAACATCCAAAAATATTTTTAAATGAATGGTAATTATGCATATTGTACAAAATTACTGCCAGTGATATAATTCATTACAGAGCAAGCGATTGCGCAATATTGATTGCGCAGGAGCGCAAATTAAAATTCCGAAAAATCGGAAAAGGAGGTTATTTTATGAAGAAAAAGTTGGTAAGCGTATTGTTGTCAGCGGCAATGGTCGCAACACTTCTTGCAGGCTGCGGCGGCGGATCAGATGAATCCACAGACAGTGCGGACGGCGCTGCTTCAGGTGAGAAGCAGGATGTAGCCCTCAGACTGTGGGGCGCAGAGGAAGACCAGGCACTTCTGCAGAGCCTGATCGATTCCTTTGTGGAAGAGTATTCGGATGCTGCGAATATCACGGTAGAGCTCGGTGTTGAGAGTGAATCTACGGCGAAGGATACTGTGCTGACAGACGTTGAAGCTGCGGCTGATGTATATGCATTCGCTTCAGACCAGCTTCCGGATCTGGTGAATGCAGGTGCGCTTCAGTCAATCGATGATATGGACGAGGCTCTCCAGGCTTACACAGGCAAGAGCGTAGCGGACATCGAGAGCGCGAACTCAGCCGATTCTGTGGAAGCTGCTACATTCAATGACACACTGTACGCGTTTCCGATGACGGCTGACAACGGTTACTTCCTGTACTACGACTCTACAGTACTGTCCGAGGAGGACGTGGCATCATGGGATACCATGCTGGCCAAAGCAGACGAAGCCGGGAAGAAAGTTGCCATGACCCTGGCATCCGGATGGTACAATGCATCATTCTTCTACAGCGCAGGATTTACAACAGGGCTTAACGATGACGGATCCACATCCATGGACTGGAACGGCGAGGCTGACTACACAGGTGTGGAAGTGACGCAGGCAATGCTCAATATCACGGGCAGCCCGGCATTCATGGCTGTAGCGGACGGAGATATCTCCAACCAGATCGCTTCCGGTCAGCTCTGTGCGGCAGTATCCGGTACATGGGATGCAGCGGCAGCTCAGGAAGCGTTCGGAGACGGTTATGCAGCTACCAAGCTTCCGACATTTACGATTGCAGGCGATCAGTTACAGCAGAAATCCGTATCCGGATATAAGCTGGTGGGCGTGAATGCACATTCCGAGAATGCCGGATGGGCAGCGCTTCTGGCAGACTGGATCACCAACGAAAATGCACAGCAGCAGCGCTTTGACGAGCGCCAGATCGGACCGTCCAACAATGCGGTTCTTGAGTCTGACGCCGTACAGTCAAACATGGCTCTTGCAGCACTGGCAGCACAGAATGAGTTCGGTGTTGTGCAGTTTGCAGGACAGAACTACTGGGATCCGGCGGCTACATTCGGTGAGATCGTTGCAAAAGGCGAGCTCGATGTGAATGATACGGCAGGAATCCAGGCAGCGCTTGATACACTGGTAGAAGGCGCTACAGCTCCGATCAATTAGTATCGGGTAGGG
>DYCJ01000055.1:7075-10388 GCA_019418195.1 Clostridiales bacterium
CTTCTCCGTCTGGTTTGGGAAGGAGAGAAATATGGAAAGATCGAAAGGAAAAGTCGCAGGATTTTTCGGCGCGATCGGAAGATTTTTTCGGGGTTTCGGAGAGGCGGTTGCGAAGGGCGACCTTTTTGTAAAACTCTCCCTGATCTGGATGGGCGCGGGATATTTCCGGAGAAAACAGTATGTGAAATCCATCCTGATCACGATTTTTGAAGCGCTGGTTATCGTTTTCAGCGTTGTATGTTCCTCACAGTATATACCGAAATTCGGGACGCTCGGAACAGTAAAAAGGGCATCGGAATTCAATCCGGTGACCATGAAAAACGAGATCAACGATTATGATAATTCATTTATGATTCTTTTGTTTTCAGTAGTCAGTATTGTTATCTGGGTTGTATTTCTGCTGATCTGGATCTCCAATGTCAAACACGCCTATGAGCTGCAAAAGATGTCGGAGAGAGGAGAACATATCAATACATTCCTCGAGGACCTCAATACTTACCGGAATGAGAACTTTTACAAAACGCTGCTCGCGCTTCCTGTTGCGGGAGTCGTGGTCTTTACAGCGGTACCGCTGCTGATCCTGATACTGGTAGCGTTTACAAATTACGACCAGCAGCATATGCCGCCGGCAGAACTCTTTACATGGGTGGGCCTTGACAACTTCTTCAGCCTGTTCGGAGGAGGAGGTCTTACGATCACATTCGGATACTCCTTTGTCCGGGTACTGATCTGGACTCTTGTATGGGCGCTGTTCTCCACGTTTACAACGTACATCGGCGGTATCCTTCTGTCGCTGCTGATCAACCATAAGCGTGTAAAACTCAAAAAGATGTGGCGTACGCTGTTCATGGTAACGATTGCTGTGCCGCAGTTTGTGTCTCTGCTTCTTGTGAGGAACTTCTTCGCGGACGGAGGTATTGTCAATACGATCTGCGCCAGTGTGGGACTGACGGATTTCCTGAGAGATATCGGACTGATCAGCACTTCGTATATTCCGTTCCTCACCTCGCCGGGGTGGGCGCATGTAATGATCATCCTGATCAATATCTGGGTAGGCGTGCCGTACCAGATGCTGATCGCGACCGGCGTACTGATGAACCTGCCGACGGACCAGATAGAGAGCGCGCGTATCGACGGCGCGACTCCGGTTCAGATATTCCGGCATATTACTATGCCGTATGTGCTCTTTATCACAGGACCAGCGCTGGTGACGGATTTTGTAAAGAATATCAATAACTTCAACGTGATCTACCTGCTGACCCAGGATGTGTACACGACGACAAATCAGGCGCTTGCCAATTCACAGGCAAAAGAAGTGGATCTGCTTGTTACATGGCTGTTCCGTCTGACTCAGGAATACTACAACTATAAGATGGCTGCCGTCATCGGTATCGTGGTATTCGTACTCTGTGCAGCGTTTACACTGATCGCCTTCGGCCGTATGACCAGAGGAGACAGAGAGGAGGTATATCAATAATGAAGATCAGAATTTCAGATATTGTAAGACACGTACTTCTGGCTTTTCTGGCGGTAGTCTGGCTGGTACCGATCGTATGGCTTCTGGCGACGTCATTCAGCAAATATACGGGTATGAATTCTTCTACGTTCTTCCCGGAGGAGTGGGCGCTTGACAGCTATAAGAATCTGCTCTTCGGAGCGGACTCGGTAGCCCAGTTCCCGCAGTGGTTCTGGAATACATTTATCATTGCCTGCTTCACATGTATTATCTCCACGGCTTTCGTGCTCATGGTGGCATACGCGACATCCTGTATGCGTTTCAGGGGCAGGAAGACATTGATGAATATTGCGGTTATCATCAATCTGTTCCCGGGCGTTCTTGCAATGATCGCCGTATACTTTATCTTAAAGAGCATCGGCCTGACGAACAGCCACCTCGGACTGATCTTCGTCTACTCGGCGTCATCGGGCCTTGGTTATCTGATCGCGAAAGGGTTCCTTGACACAGTTCCGGTTTCCCTTCGTGAGGCTGCTTACCTTGATGGTGCGAGCGAGGCAAAGGTGTTCTGGAGAGTGGTCATGCCGATGAGCAAGCCGATCATCGTATATACGGTCATCAGTTCTTTCCTCGTACCGTGGATGGATTTCGTCTATGCGAAGATGATGCTCAATTCCGGTGTCGCGTCTCAATGGACGGTGGCGATCGGACTTTATAACATGCTTGAGAAGAGCCTGATCAATACATACTTCACACAGTTCTGTGCAGGCGGTGTACTCGTATCGATCCCGATTTCGGTCCTGTTTATCATCATGCAGAAGTTCTACGTAGAGGGTGTAACAGGCGGAGCTGTAAAAGGCTGATAAAAGCAGATATATGTGCTGACGGTGTGTATCCGCGCCGGCAGCGTTTTGATACAAACCGAAGACAGAAAGGATATTATATGGAATCGTTTATCAAGGGCATGGATGTCTCCTCGCTGAAAGAACTGGAAGAGCTGGGAGCAAAATACTATAAAGACGGACAGGAGAAAGAGCTTCTGGAAATATTGAAAGAATATGGTGTAAACTCAATCCGCCTGAGACTGTGGAATGATCCGTACAGCGAGTCGGGGATTCCGTATGGTGCGGGCACCAATGACCTTAAAACGACGACGGTGCTGGCAAAAAGGGTGCTCGCCAAAGGCATGGGATTTCTGCTGGATCTTCACTACAGCGATTTCTGGGCGGATCCGGGCAAACAGCGGATCCCGAAGGCATGGCGCGGCATGGATGTGTCGCAGCTTGAGCAGGCCGTATATGATTACACCAGACAGGTGCTTGTGTCGCTGAAGGAGCAGGATGCGTTCCCGACGATGATACAGGTTGGAAATGAGCTCTCAAACGGCCTGCTCTGGCCTTACGGAAAAGTGCCGCAGTACGACAATATCGCGCGGTTTCTGAACGCGGGGATCCGGGCGGTGAGAAGCGTGGATCCGGATCTGCCGGTCATGCTGCATCTGGATAACGGCGGCAATAACGCACTCTATCGGGAGTGGTTTGACGAGTTTATGAAGCGGGGAGAGGAGTTCGAGGTGATCGGGCTGTCCTACTATCCGTTCTGGCACGGAACCCTGCAGGATCTTGAGGACAATATGCATGATATCTCCGCGCGGTACGGAAAAGAGCTGATCGTAGCGGAAGTGTCCATGGGACATACGATGGAGGATTATGCCGCGTATGAACAGCTCGGGGAAGACGAACGGAAAGGCATGGCAACAAAACCTGAGCTGGCCGCGAAAGTGGAATATCCGATGACGCCCCAGGGACAGAGTGATTTCATGCAGGATTTCCTCACAAGGATTTCAAGGGTGAAGGG
>DYCJ01000055.1:10398-12504 GCA_019418195.1 Clostridiales bacterium
GAAGGGAACACGGGGATTCTATTACTGGGAGCCGGGATGGCTTCCCGTGCCCGGCAGCGGATGGGCGAACGACGCGGCACTCGCTTATATAGAAGAAAAAGGACCGGGCGGGAATGAATGGGCGAATCAGGCGCTTTTCAACTACAGAGGCAACGCGTTGAAAGCCCTCGATACGATCCGGAATTTTGTAACAGTTCAGCCATAGGGAACTGTCACGAGAGATTTTTACAGAAACAGAAAGGTTTGGTGCAAATAACATGGACAAGTTTGTTGTAAATATAATTCATCGTCCCGAGATGGTGCCGGAGTATGCAGAGAAGGTGACCGGTCACGGGAAAGAGGAGGATATCGGAAGAAAATCTCTTCTGACAGAGTCTCTCGATATCTTTAAATTCCAGCAGGAGACTGCGCATAAGAACGGACTTAAGACGACGATCCAGATGACATATGCTTCTCTTTTCAATGAAGAGGCGATCCAGATCGCGAAGGAAGACCACGAGAAATACGGTGATGAGATCGCATTGTCACTCCTCGGCCTGCCGTGCACGGAGTTCCGGGAAAAATATAAGACGAAAGATTTCTGCATCTGGATGTTCTCTATGGAGGATAAGAAATCGATCGTGGACGACGTGTTCGGGAAATTTTATGACACATTTGGTTTCTATCCGGAGTCAACCGGTTCCTATTATATGGACGCGGAGCTGACAAACTATATTAAGGAGAAATACCCGTCTGTAAAATGTGCCATCGCCACATGCTGGGAAGAGGGACCGAAGGCATACCATACATGCAATAATTCGTGGTACACACTGTTTGACGGCGGCCCGTGGAATCCATGGATCCCTTCAAAGCAGAACACTCATGCGCCTGCGGCAAATGAGGCGGAGGACAGCGGAATCGTTGCGATACCGCATCTTTCCCGTGACCTGCTTGCATGCTACGACGGGAACGGATCCAACTTCGGTACTCATCCGCAGAATGTCCTGCGCGGTATGATCTATGACACAAAGACATGGGAGTATCCGTATCTGTACAATCTCATCGATCAGTACCGAGCGCTTGAAAAATACAACAACGGTTACGCTTACAATATGATGTTCGTAGGACCTGGCTGGCTCAACAAGATGGGACGCTGGGAGGCGCCTTACGAGCTGCTCAAGAAATCCTATGAGGACGGTATGGCATACTACGGGCAGCTCAAAAAAGAAGGAAAACTCGATGACATGACAATGGCCGAGTTCGCGGATTATTACCGTGAGAAGAAGACTTATACTGAGCCGGAGTGCGCATTGTGGAGAGATATCCTTTATGGTTCTGACAAACAGATCTTCTGGTACTGCGATCCGTATATGAGAGCCTGTGTCAATATGGACCAGGGCGGCGCGATCGTAGATCTGCGCCCGTATGCAGCCAAACTGAAATGGGAAGTGGGAATCGGGACAAAGCATGTACAGGATGCGTCCTATCCGTTCCTGATCCAGGAGAAATACAGAGCCGGATACTTCACACATTATGCAGGTGAAGGAACCGTGCGCAGCGCGAAACTCACCTATAAAGGCGAAGAAGTTGATCTGTGCCTGTGCCGTACAAAAGCACATTTCTCCGAAGAAGAGATGGGAGAAGGAAAGAAAAAGCGAATCCTTACCCTTGATCCGGTAGATATTGAATTCCAGGATCTGACTGTCAAGCTTCAGACAAGAGTAATCTTTGCAGAGGGCGAGTCGGATATCCAGATTGAGAGAAGTATCCTCGAGATGAGCGATCCGGCTGCAAAAGTCGAGCTCAACGAGTACATGGTGGCATGCTACGGTACGACCGAGTACCCGGAGGATATGACAGGCATCACTCTTGCATGCACAAAAGCAGGAGAAGAGAAGATGATCAGCTATGAATATAAATGCAGAGAAGCTGATATGGAAAGTGCTGACAGTGTCAGTGCAGTGATCCCGGAGATTGAGACGAAAGTCTCTATGAGCATGGACAAAAAAGAGGCAAAAGGCTATGTTCGCGAGGGATATGCATTTTCCCCGATGTTTACACTGGGATATACGACAGAAGTTTCTGATAAGGAGGTAGTGTCCACATGGCTCAGGCTGGAAAAGGCAG
>DYCJ01000056.1 GCA_019418195.1 Clostridiales bacterium
AGCCATATAAACAAAAAGAAAAGGAATATCGTTATCACCCTCGCCACTACAGACAGCATAGGAATACCACCTTTCATTTTGTATTATTCTATTAATACAATAAGGCTGTTTAGGAAATTTGTCAACACTTATCTGAGCCTCTTTCCTGTCAATCCGAATCATTTTTACCTTCAATTCTTTTCTCTACAACCGTAGCAGAACTTTCTATCATATCTGATACGACTGCATTAAGCTGCACGGCATTTTCCGATGTGATCACAGATTTTCCTATCCGCTCTTCAAGCGCCTTTCTTGCGATTCCGGCAATTCCGCCGCCCGCTTTCGCTACTGATACATTTTCCTCAAAAGTTTCCGGCTTCTCCGCCTTCGATATATCTTTGGTCGAAGTTTCGGCAAGCATATTCAGAACCAATTCTGTCGTGCTCATATTATCGCGAAGATTTTCTTTCTTCAGACCTTTAAAATCTTTATATTGACGGGTACTTAATCCTGACCACGCACGGGTGATCTCATCCGTCAGTATGGCAAACTCTCTTCCTTTCTTCACTCCGCGGTCCGTCCACTCATCTGTCAGTTCTTTTCGTACCTGAATCGCCTGCAGGCGCTGATTGATCCACTCCCGCGAATATCCTTTTTTCAGATATGTTTCCAGCGCTCTGTCAATCGTTAATTCCGGGTCGATCGTTTCCTCAATTCTTTCTTTTCCCACTTCTGCAAGCCAGAGTTTAAAAGGTTCTGCTTTGGGTGAAGGGATAGACTGGATGATTCTGAGAACCTGCTCCGTGTCTGCAACATCTGTCTGACGTTTTTTTCCGTCTTTTGCTATCATTTTCAAAGCGTGACAATTTGTCACGGTTTGGTTGCCTTCATCTTTCAATCTTTGTTTTAATTTTCTCCAATATGCAGTCGGATCTCTGCTTTCCGTCAAAACAGCCACTACATCCACTATGGAAAAGAACCATTCCTCTTTTTCCGCATCCCAGACGCTTCGTATCTTTTTGTTCTCAAAAAACTGCATCGTATCTTTGTTTCCCATGTCTTATCCTCCTGTTCTCTGAGCCTGACACCTGTTCCGGCACACCACTTTTGCTGTTTTTCCTGTTCTCAATAATGATTCAACCGGCTATGTTCAGTACCCTTCCACCACCTCCCCGAACCGAATCTCAAGTCCCTCCAAAACACCGGACGGCACTGCTTCCCCATAGCTGTACTCCCCGCTTTTCTTTGCATCTTCAAAATTGAATACGGAGATCAGCTCCTGGAACGGATCTACGATCCAGTACTCTCTCACCCCGGATTTCTGATACTGCATCAGCTTCCGGACATAATCATGGGATGAGTTGCTTTTTGAAACGATCTCGATCACCCAGTCCGGGGCGCCTGAACATCCCTTATCCGTCAGGATATCTTTATTACATACGACCAGAAGGTCAGGCTGTACAATGGTTGAGTCATCCCCGAAGAGCCGAACATCAAAGGGCGATGCATAGACATCGCATTTTCCGTTCTTCTTTCGGATATAGCTCTTAATTTCAAAGAGAAGCTCTGCCACAAAATACTGGTGCAGCCTGTTCGGTGCAGAGAGCATATACAATTTTCCGTTGATCAGTTCTGCCCGCGACCATTCCGACAGCTTTTCAATATCCTCTCCGTCATACTCTCTGGCTGAATACATATAGGGCGCTGACGCATCCCTGACAATAGACGGTTCTTCTTTCAGTTTGTCATAAGTAAACGGAATCTTTTCCTTTGTCGTAAGCACCTGCTCGATCGCGAGCAGGGTCGCATAGCGGGGATTCTTCGTTGCACCTGAGAAGATCTTGTTGACCGTACTTACCGGAATCCCGGAAAGTTCTGCTATCTCCGCGTTTGTGAGTCCCGCTTCTTTTTTCAGCTTTTTCAGATCAGATATATCCATATTTACCGCTCTCCTTTCTATTCTGCACTCATATCAGTTTCATACTTCCCAATTCCATACCAGCTCAGTCACTTTTGGATATTATATGCTATTTCGTGGATATTTACAACAATATATTTCCATATTTTGTAATTATTTATCAATCATATCCATTTATGGATATTCAACAGAAATCAGAGTTGTATTCTCAAAGTCTCAAAAACGTCAAAAACTCCCGCTCAAAATCTCTGCAAAATACTGGTATAAATCTGACATCTGCGTTATAATACATGGGCGAAATTTCAATTTCATATGAAAGAAGTGAACAATTTGACAAATACACCAAAGAATCTAAATGTACTGCGAAATCAGGACGCAGATATAGAACAGAATACGGCCGATAATCCGCTCGGATATAAAAGCATCCCGTCTCTTCTGAGGAGTTTTGCCATTCCCAGCATCATCGCCATGCTGGTCAGTTCCTTATATAATATCGTAGACCAGGTCTTCATCGGTCAGGGTGTCGGCTATCTCGGGAACGCCGCTACAAATGTATCCTATCCTCTTACGACGATCTGTCTTGCCATCGCGCTCCTGATCGGAATCGGCAGCGCCTCTAGATTTTCTCTCCACCTTGGAGCAGGCGAGAAGGATATAGCACAGAGGGTTGTAGGAAACGGGATCTGCATGATGATAGTATTCGGTGTTATCTATGCACTGCTCGTTGAAATCTTCATGCTGCCTCTGCTGAATGCATTCGGCGCCACGCCGGACGTCATGCCTTATGCAGAAACTTACTCACGCATTGTAGCTCTTGGCATGCCTTTCCTCATAGTCACCAACGGTATGAGCAATCTGGCGCGTGCGGACGGCAGTCCGAAATACTCCATGGTATGCATGTTGATCGGAGCCATTATCAATACGATCCTAGATCCGGTATTCATTTTTATTTTTCATCTGGGAGTTGCCGGAGCGGCATGGGCGACCATTATCGGTCAGTTCTGCTCATTTATATTTGCAGTGCTGTACATAAGAAAATTTAAGAATATCCGGTTGACGAGAAAGGATCTCGGACTTTCGGTAAGTGAATGTCTCCAGACTGCGTCCCTGGGAATGAGCAACAGTCTGAATCAGGTTGCGATTACATTTGTGCAGATCGTGTTGAATAACTCACTTACCTACTACGGTGCAATGTCAATATACGGAAAAGAAATTCCTCTCGCCGCATGCGGTATTGTAATGAAGACAAATGCCATCCTGCTCGCATTCATCATCGGAATCTCGCAGGGCTCCCAGCCGATCATCGGGTTCAATTACGGTGCCCGGCAGTACGACAGAGTCCGGAAGACATATAAACTTGCCATCACAGCAAACCTGTGCATCTCCGCGGCCGGATTCATCCTCTTCCAGTTCTTCCCGTATCAGATCATTTCGCTGTTCGGTACGGGTGATGCGGCGTACTTTGAGTTTTCGGTAAGATTTATGAGGATCTTCCTTTTTATGGTCATATTTAACGGCGTACAGCTTATCTCTTCCAACTTCTTCGCTGCAATCGGAAAGCCGGTAAAAGGGCTCCTGCTCTCCATGACAAGACAGGTCATTTTCCTCATTCCGCTTGTGCTCATCCTGCCCTTATTCTTCGGTCTTGACGGCATTCTGTTTGCAGGACCGGCAGCGGACGGTATTGCATTCATTGTAACGATCTGCCTGATAGCAGGAGAAATAAAGAAAATGAAACAGATGGAAACAGAGCAACACTTAAAACAGGCTGCAAAATAGCAGCCTGTTCACATATACGGTTTCTTACTTTATTCATTTTACTTTCATCGGCATGATCACGCACGCTTTAAACTGATCGCAGTCGATCTTTATGTCAAACTCCCCTCCAAGCGCTTTTGCATATGTGCTGACAATTGCCAGCCCCAGTCCATTTCCGTCACTGGAACGCGCCTTATCCCCTCGTGCAAACCGCTCCACGATGTCTTCTTTCGTAAAATCCATCGGATACGCTGATGTATTTGTAATTTCCATGCACAGTTTTTCCGTCAGTTTATCCTCACCGGGTTCTTTCCTGATAATCTTAGTCGTCACAAAGACTCTTGTCCCCTTTGCGGAATATTTCAGGGCATTTTCCATCAGATTCTGGCAGATCCGGTAGAAATAAGAATTGTCGGATACGATCTCCGTGCTCTCTTCTGTCAGACGGGTCACAAACTCCAGTCCGCTGTTCTTTATCTGATCATCCATATCCGCAAAAATCTGTTCGATCATACGGTTCAGTTCAAATTTTTCAGGATGAAGCTCTATGTTCCCGCTGCTCGCTTTTGCAAGGCTGAAGAGGCTGTTGACCATTTCTTTCAGCTTCTCCGCCCGGTCAGATATAACATCCACATAATCCCTGACTGTATCGCTCAACTCTTCTTTCCGGATCAGTTCAAGATACCCCACCATGGATGTCAGCGGCGTCTTCAGGTCATGCGATACATTTGTAATGAGATCTACTCGCAGCTGATCACTTCGGGAGACTTTTTCCAGACTTTTCTTCTCGATTTCAAGGGCAACATCAAGCCTGCGCCGGTTAAGATTCTCCATCTGCTCCATCATATAATCGAGCTGTCTTTTCTGGAATCGCTGCAGTACCGTTTCTGCTAATATAAACTGCAACAAAACAGAAATGATCAGCATATATCCCGATACATAATTGTAATACCAGCCGCCTGTCTGGTAGGCGCCGCCATTCATGAGATATGAGAAGTACCAGACCGATATCAGGAACGCCGCAGCACCAGCTATCCGTATACATCGTTCCATAAGTCTCCTGTGTTCTTTCCACTGCGCATAACTGTTGTCATCATCCGGCAGCCAATCGCCAAACTTCTTGTTCAGAAGTTCATTTACGCCAAGCCATATACCTGCTCCCAGCAGAAGATTTCCTAATACACCGAAGAATATAGACTCTCCGGTGGGATGCCAGCCGCGGTATGCGATAATGCTGTAGAAGAAGGCGATCCCGCAGGCAGCCGCCATCACACTTGCCGCGCGCTTATAATAACGCCCGAAAAACTTTACTGCCTTTTCATCAATACCTTTCCATTTTGTATCCAATTCCCCACACCACCTTTACATATCTTGGTTTCTTCGTATCGATCTCAATCTTCTCGCGGATATGGCGGATATGCACCATAACGGTATTTTCAACTGCATACGCTGCTGTCTCCTGCCACACATTTTCATATATCTGTTCCGCTGAAAAGACCTGGCCCGGATGTTCCATGAGAAGTTCCAGTATCTTATACTCCGTAGCAGTCAGCCGGACCTCCTCGCCTTCTACCTCAATGATGCGCTGTTTCTTATCGAGTACCAGTCCGCCGTTTACGATCCGGTCCGCATCTTCTTTCGGCGCTTCGCCGCCCCATGCCCGGTATCTCCGAAGATGGGCTTTGACACGTGCCATCAGCTCCGCCGGATTGTACGGCTTCTCAACATAATCGTCTGCTCCCATGATCAGGCCTGATACCTTGTCGCTCTCCTCCGTCTTTGCCGACAGGATGATGACCGGTATCTTATGCTTCTCACGCAGTTTCATGAGCGTGGACAGCCCGTTCAGTCTCGGCATCATCACGTCCAGCAGGATCAGATCGATCTTGTTCTGCTCCAGCACATCAAGGGCTTGCATTCCGTCATAGGCGCCCATCACCTGATATCCTTCATACTTCAGTAATTCGCTGATTGAGTAAACAATCTCTTTATTATCGTCCACAACCAGTATTGTCTCTTGTGCCATAACTGCTCCCCCTGTTTTTTTGTTTCTATACTGACTATAAAGCGCCGGGCTTAAAAAATCCCGGACGTAAATCTTAAAAAAATCTTATTTTCTGTGCTGCTGTGCCGGTTGTCCGAACCGCAGACAATATAGTCAGCGTTTTTGCTCCCAACACCATAATAATACAATTGGAACAAATATTCACCTGTCACTACAAACTGTACACTAAAAAAAATGACGAGGGTACTGCAAGATCATCCACTCAGATGATAAACGATACCTTCGTCATATCTTCTCTTCATTCATACAGCTCTGCAAATAGTCCGCACAGACTCATAAATAATCCGTCTGCTTACTCCGCCGCCATCTGTTTTACCCTTCCCAGCGCTTTTGACACCGCAGGAATAGAAATAATGATCACTGTGATCACGCCCTCAACCAGCAGATAGCTGTAATTATAGAGGATCGGATACAGACTCGCCAGCGCTTTCGGGAAATTGTCCGGCATGTAATCCATCCAGTACAGATAGCCGCCGATGGCATGGAATACACCTCTTGCCAGTACCGCGATTATATATCCCTTTACCAGGCCATATTTGCTCTTAGCAAAGAAGCCCGCCACGCCAAGTGCCGCAAAGGCAAGGATGTAGTCACAGCACACCTGGAAAAATGTCAGGACGTACGGTTCCTGGATGAACTGGATGATCCCGTATGCGAATCCAACAAGGATACCTGTCTTCACACCGTACCAGTTTGCGATCAGCACGATAAAGAGCATACTGAACAATGTCACGCTGCCGCCCCACGGCATCTCAAAGAGCTTGATGTAAGATGTGAGATACGCGAGCGCCAGAGCCGCAGCACAGAATACGAGCTGCTTCGTGCTCATCCTCTTTTTAGAAGAACTCTTTGACGCGAAAAACACCGCTCCCAGGAACAGTGCGATCCCGGCAATGATCGTGACGGCATAGCCTGCTGTCGTCAGGCTGCCTTCAGCATTAACAAGTAATTCAGTCATAATAAAAACCCTCCTGTTCTCAGATTGAAAACAAAAGGGCCTAAAGGCACACATAACATATCCCTACGTTGGCATTATCCAAATCAGGTTATGGGTCGAAGTTTCCAACTTCCTCTCAGCCTGTACTACAAGCTCCCCTTGTTATCAATCTTATGTAATTTTCTGTAACAGTTCATCTTACTGTCGGACTCTATGGTACACGAGTGATAGAGAATTGTCAAGTCTACAGCTTCTCCCGACTTTTTACATAATTTCTTAAATAATTCCAAACACATTTTCTTTTTACATATATACTTTATGTTATAGAAGAATGACATCATCAACAGAAAGGACTGATCCCGATGATCGGACTCGGTATCGATACAGGCGGCACCTGCACGGATGCCGTCATTTATGACCTGGCACAGAACACGGTTCTCGCCAGTGCCAAGACACCCACCACAAAAGAAGACTTAAAGACCGGCATACGAAATGTCCTGGACCGTCTTCCGCAGGATCTGCTCAGCTCCTGCCGGACGCTCGCCCTCTCCACCACCCTTGCCACAAATGCATGTGTCGAGGGGAAATGGGGTAACGGCAGGCTGATCCTGATCGGTCTTGACCGGAATACGTTCGAGTCTTCCTGGCACAAATACGGCATCCCGGCGTCAGAAGACATCTATCTTCTGGAATGCCATCTCACGCCGACTCTTAACAACTCCACGGAGCCGGACTGGGAAGCGTTTCGCAGCGATATGACAGAATTTGTAAAAGGCTGTGACTGCGTGAGCATTGTACAGCTTTTTGCAAGGGAATATCACGGACAGCATGAACAGCAGGCCGCTGACATCATCCGGGAAATCGCCGATATACCTGTCATACTGGGGCACAATCTGTTTCCTGACCGGAATATACTCCGCCGGGGCACAGGGGCGCTTCTCAACGCCCGCCTCATCCCGGTCATATATGAATTTCTCGGGGCGGTACGGCATGTCCTTGCCGAATTTCATCTGGATCTGCCGCTTCTGATCATGCGCAGCGACGGACACCTCATGTCCTCTGATTACACCGCCCTCCACCCGGTAGAGACACTCCTGTGCGGCCCTGCTGCCAGTACGATGGGCGCTCTCTCCATGACAGGCGAGAAGCGCGCGGTCGTAGTCGACATGGGTGGCACTACCACAGATATCTCTATTATCAGAAACGGAGAGCCGCTCCGCATCGAGGGCGGTATACAGATCGCGGAATGGAAGACTTTTGTAAAAGGGCTCTATGTAGATACATTCGCACTGGGCGGGGATACGGAAGTTCTGTTCGACTCCTCCGGAACTGCTGTTCTTGGAACTCAGCGGATCCTGCCTCTGGCAATGCTCGGTGCCGTGTATCCATCCGTAAAGAACCAGCTGATGGAACTGGACAAGTACAGCAGTCCTTACCCGGTGCCTGTCCATGAGTTCTTTCTACTCCTGAAAGAACCCGGTCCGGATGCCGGGCTGAGCGATATTGAGTACAGAATCTGCCAAGCGCTCAAGAACGGGCCTCTCAGCCGTGAAAATCTTGCTGCAGCCATCTCGCGGGATATTTACACAATGAAGACGGAACGTCTGGAACAGGCTGGTTACATCCTCCGCTCCGGCATCACTCCCACGGATATCATGCACATAAAGGGCGACTTTTCCGAATATGACCGCAGCGCCTCCCTGCTCGGTGCAGAATTCATGGCGCGCAGCTTAAGGCTCACAGTGGACGAACTGTGCGAGACCGTGTATACCCTTGTGCAGAAACGACTCTACTGTAATCTGGTCCGCATCCTGTTAGATACAGAATACAACCTGTTCCGCAGCAATATGCCCGACACACAGATCAGCAGCCTGATCGAAAAGAGCTTCCAGAGCGCTCTGGAAGGCAGGACGGATTTCTTTTCCGCCGGTTTCTTCTCCGATGCTGTCCTGATCGGGATCGGTGCTCCGGTCCACCTCTTTCTTGAGCCCGTGGCACGCATGCTCCACACTCACGCGGTCATTCCGAAGCACGCCTCTGTCGCAAATGCAGTCGGCGCTGTTGTGGGAAATGTCTCCGCCAGTGTCACCGCACAGATTCGTCCGGATCCGGTGTCTGCCGAGAATTTCCGCGTGATCACGCAGGAAACTTCTGTTGTCTTCACGGATTATGAAGAAGGCGTCGCATATGCCAGAGAACAGATTGAAAAAGCTGCGGAAGAGCTGCTGCTCCAAAAGGGAGGCAGGCCGCCGTTTTCCACTTCTTTCTCACAGAATAAGCAGGAGGCTCCCATTGACGGAAGCATGCTCTTTCTTGCAGAATATATCACAGTGACTAAAACAGGGAAAGCCTTCTGACTTTCCCTGTTTTTGACTCTACCTTATTCAAAATACATATATTCCATATAGAATTCCTGAAATTCTTTGTCATTGGAAAGCTGTACTTCCTTCGACATGTCAGCGAGACCACGCAGCCGTTCCTCCACGTCATTATCTGTCAATGCCTTTACCGTTCCTTTCAGGCAGGTATTTCCTGCCGCCGATATCTTGTCCAGACATTCCACAGGCAGAAGGCCGATATCCGCCGCTTTTCGCACATCCATCTGGTAGCCGAATCCTCCGGCGATATAGATATGATCTATGTCTTCGTAACCAATGCCGTATTTCGATATCAGCGTCTCCAGACCTGCACGCACAGCCGACTTGGCAAGCTGCAGTTCTCTCACATCTTTCTGATAGAACCGGATACCGCCGTTCTTTTCCGAAAGGAGCAGCCCGTCTTCAAAATACGGATCCTCCATCAGTCCGGTTTCATCCATGATCTCTTCTTTTTTCAATTCATATACCGCATCAATCACTCCCGTTCCGCAGATTCCCCGCGGCTCTTCATTACCGATCGTCTCCAGTTTTACATTTTCTCCATCGAGCTCGATCTTGCAGATCGCCCCCGGGATACTGCCGGTTCCGCACACGATATTGCCGCCCTCAAATGCCGGTCCTGCCGCTGTGGAAGTCACCATGATACGGTCTTTACATCCGATGGCCATTTCTCCGTTCGTGCCCAGATCCACCAGGACGCATGGCTTCTCTCTCCTATCGAAATCCAGAGCATACATCCCGGCCGTGATATCTCCGCCCACATAGGTAGATACTCCCGGACAGATCATAATGTCAAAATCCTGCTCCTGCGTCCCGAGGAGTTCCCTGCTCGTTGTATGGGTGAGCGAGATGTCCACCGGTGTAAACGGATATACCCCGAGCGTTTCACAGGAATATCCCATGAGAAGATGGATCATCGTGGAATTGCCTCCGACCACCATGCGGCTGACCGTTTTTTGTCTGCCCTCAGTAAGCCTGTGCAGGCCTGTCAGCAGCTGCTCACAGATGCTCTTCCTGAGTTCTTCTTTCTGTCCTGCATTGGATGCCTCGATCCTGCTGATCACGTCCGCTCCGTACGCCCTCTGCCGATTGATGTCTGTAAACACATCAACCTGCCTGCCCTCCGGGAGCTCCAGAAGCTGCATTGCAATCGTTGTCGTTCCGATATCCACGGCAATGCCATAGGATAAATCTGCCAGATCCCCCTGGATCTGAACAGCTTCTTTTTGTCCTGCGCTTTCATCCCGGGCTCTCCCACATGCCGGATCGTCGTTCGACGGATCTGCCGCGCCCTCATCGGTGAGCACGAAAAAGCCGCTGCTCTCCCGCTCATCTATAATGACTGTACAGGACCTCCCCGGATATGCCCTGCATGCAAGCCTGTATCCTTCCTCCAGTTTTTCTTGCGGGAAGAACCGTCTGTCTTCCTCCGAGGGTTCCACTGCTCCGTATGTAAATCGCACACTGCATTTTCCGCAGGTACCGCGCCCGCCGCACACAGCCGGGATAAAGATGTCATGCTCCTGCAGCGTCTTGAGGAGAGAATCTGTTTTTCTGCCCTTTATGACGGTTTCTTTTTCCCCTGTGACTACTCTTATATTTACAGACGGAAGATTTCTTCTTTTACAGGTAAGATTATTACACTTGCTGCAGTCATGCTCCGGATGATACCGCTTCGTATTGTCATCAAGCAGATAGACATGGCAGACTGTCTTGACCGGATCATACATGAAGCTTTCCTTAATGCCGATTCCCTCTTCACCTGCCTGCGTCACTTCCCATGCTCTCTTCTGGATACTCATAGGAAGGTCCTTGGGCGCCTCGGCTCTTCCTGCAATTCCTCTGCCGTGCTCCCTGCATATAGCCACGACCGTCTCCTGAATCGCATCATCCATCTGGAAGAGATAATCATCCGCGATGGCGTCCACAAGCATTCCGCCGAGATAATCTCCCTGCGCAAACAGGCTGGTGGACCATTCGCCCATCTCTTTACCGATACTGCAGACCCCGAACAGCGCTTCCTCTACCGGTTTACCATCTGCTTCTATACTATATCCTTCCAGACTGCCGAACTCAAGAAGCACTGTCGGCCGGATCTTCTCATATGCCTGCGGCAGCATCTCCTCAAGTTCATCCATGATCTCCTCATACAGGCCGCCCGTCTTATCCCCGTCGAGGAATGCGCAGACATTCTCTGCCGATATCTTAATATCAAAATCTGTTATCTTCATATGTCCGTCTCCCGCTCTTTTCCATGTCAGCTTTCGGGGTGAGAGTCCGGAGGACATTCTCATAGAATAATAAAAACCCTTTTATACCAAAAGAGTTTCCGCTGACATGACCATTATTCATTATGATAGCCTATCTCCTGCCCAAGATAAAGCTATATTATCAAGTATCCTGACTCGCAGTTCATCCTCCGGACATCCTTCTCACCTTTTCAGGCAATGGTTCTTTCGTCCTTCGTCCCTGCTGACAGTAGGGGCAAGCCTGTACCGGATTCCCACCGGTTTCCTTGTTCCGCACTCAACGGATCAGCCCTGTTTTTTCTCCAGAACTACTTTCTTCGCAACTTCGGCACATGATGCTGCATCCGGCGTATAGTAATCTGCTCCGATCTGCTCACAGAAGCTGTCATTTACCGGAGCTCCGCCGACCATTACGATGTACTTATCACGAAGTCCTCTCTCATTGAGAAGGTCGATACAATCCTGCATCTTCGGCATTGTCGTTGTAAGAAGTGCGGACATACAGATAATATCTGCACCGATCTCCTCTGCCTTGTCAATGTACGCTGACGGCTCCACGTCAACACCCAGGTCACAGATTTCAAATCCTGCACCTTTTAACATCATAACGACCAGATTCTTTCCGATGTCATGAAGGTCACCCTGTACGGTTCCGATAACCGCTTTTCCTACCGGTTCATTTCCGACCTCGACAAGCTTCGGCTCAAGAACTGTAAGACCTGCATTCATTGCCCTTGCTGCAACAAGAACTTCCGGTACGAACACTTCGTTGTTTTTGAATTTCGCACCAATGATCATCATACCGGAGAGAAGTCCTTCGTTCAGGATTTCTTTCGGATCCAGATTCTCATCCAGTGCCTGCTGTACAAGTGTCTTAACGTTTTTTGCTCTTCCCTTCTGAAGATATTCAGAAATTTCCTCGATGAGTCCCATGATTGATGTTACCTTCCTTTCTCTTTTTCTGTGCATTCATTATATATGAGCACCGGTATGTCTTTTTGAAATTATTTCAGATTATTAGTATTTTTTTCTGGTTTTCATGTATATCTACAAATTTATACAAAAATATGCTATGATGGTCATGTAAATTTTTTATAATCAGTTCACCCATCATGAACGGGCGGAACTGATATTTGTTCTAAGTCACAACCACCACTTCAAGTGGTGGTTTGGGTTGGCCCTCATAAGGGC
>DYCJ01000057.1:0-6154 GCA_019418195.1 Clostridiales bacterium
TAACTCACATGATCTAACGCAATCGACATAATGCCTCCACCAACTCATCTCTTCTTAAGATTCCCCTCGGAAGATCCAGTCCCCTTTTTCTAAGTGCTTCCGCAAGCATCGTCACCTGCGGGACATCCATCCGGTAACTCTTCAGTTCATCCACGCGGCTGAATATCTCCCTCGGAGTCCCGTGCATCACGATATGCCCGCCGTCCATGACAAATACCTGATCCGCATCGATGACCTCTTCCATATAATGTGTGATGAGGATGACAGTGACATTCTTTTTCTTACGCAGCTCTTCTACCGCGCGGATCACTTCTTTCCTTCCGTTCGGATCGAGCATGGCAGTGGGCTCGTCCAGAACGATGCACTTCGGTTCCATGGCAAGGACTCCCGCAATAGCCACTCTCTGCTTCTGTCCCCCGGAAAGCTTGTTCGGAGAATCCTTCCTGCGCTCAAGCATTCCGACAGCTTTCAGACTCTCTTCCACACGCTGCCAGATCTCATCCGTCGGTACTCCCAGGTTCTCCGGACCGAAACCCACGTCCTCCTCTACCACAGTACCGATGATCTGATTGTCCGGATTTTGAAACACCATTCCCGCTGTCTGACGCACATTCCACAATTCATCAGGATCTTTCGTATCTCTCCCGTCCACCCACATCGTTCCGCCCGTGGGTACAAGGATCGCGTTCATATGCTTTGCAAGGGTAGACTTTCCTGAACCGTTGTGCCCGAGGATTGCTACAAAAGAGCCCTGCGGCACATCGATATCGACACCGTCGATGGCACGCTCCGCTCCGATTATGTTGCCCTCTTCGTCGCGCTTGTCATATTCATAGATCAGTTTTTCAGCATGTATCATCTCTGTCGGCATGCGCCATCCTCCGTTCATCTCCAAAACTTATTGCACTTTATTGTACGGCATCACAGGATATTTTGCAATACCACATAGAAACTCCCGGAGCGGACAGAACTTTCCATAGAAACACTCCTGGCCGCCCCGGGAGAGGGCTCACTGTTTTCTATATATCATTTTTCTTGATGATCCTCATGTCTGCCTGTTTCTGCTGTCACCGGTTGATCGAAGACGCCATACGGTGATATGTATGCCTCACGCCCCGGATCACCTTGCCATACTCGAGTATATTCTCCGGCAGAGCCATTCCCACATACCCTGAATCCCCCAGATGGTGCAGATCCGTTCCTGTCATCTTGCACATCAGGGCAATCTCACGGATCGTTGCCGCATCCGCACCCTCCTGCGACGTGCCGACGGCAGTAAGAGTCAGCCTGCCGAGCTTATGCACACTGGATACGAGTCCGCGGATATATTCCATGGTAATCCCCGGGACAGTACCCGGAGCCGGCATCAGGACCACATCCGCCCCTGCTCCGGCAAATGCCCTTGCGTCCTCCTCCGTAATTATACTTTCACCGCTCTCGGCTAAAACTCCTGCTGCATGCATCTTGCCTGCGATCAGCATGACCCGGTCACCAAATTCTTCCCTGTATCTTCTCAGCGTATGAATGATCGCGCTGTTTGTAACGCCGACTCCCGGATTTCCCGTAAGCACAATAAAATCAATCCCCATCTCTATAGCTTTGCGGGCATTTTCCACAGTCGCGGCACGACCGGATGTCAGATCCCATTCCCCGTTAGTCTCTACGTCACTTACCGATTCCGCCTCTAATGGTTCCAGATTGATACCAACCGCTCTTCCGGTCAGGCGCTTCACCTCACGGACCATATCTTCCGGCGGCACATCAGGCAGTCCCTGTATGACAGGCGCGTTTACGTCAAACAGATTCAGGATGATCATGTCTGCACCCATTGCAGATACAAACTCTGCATTGGTCACATCGCCCAGCATAGGACGCACCGCTCCGATCGTCTCACATACGAGGATCCTCCCCTCGCTTCCGGCAATCGCTTCTGTCAGTTCTTTTCCTGTCATTTTCTGTATTTCAGATGCCGTACAGTCCAGATATCTCTTACTCATTATACCACTTTCTCCTGTTTAGTCATACTGTATATCACTTATTTTATTTCAGCTCTCGCCGCCGCATCTTTATAGTATTTGAACTCTGTGAACACTTCGTTCTTGTACGGATTCTTCTTCCTCTTTACAGATACATAGATGATGTATGCCAATGCTATGATATTCGTCACCAGTGCAAGTGCGCTCACCACTGTCATCATCGTCGGATCCGCATTCGCACTGCCGCCTGCGGCAATACCATTAAGAGTGCCGTCCGCATAAAGCTTCGGGAGCGTTGCCCACGGGAAGAGCTGTGTTCCGTCTGAGAGTGTCTCCTGGAAAAGCGGAAATACCTGCGCGAACATACACCAGATACAGAGGGTGTTTGCCCGGTTCATGATCCATCCACCTTTGTTCCACAAAAGCGCTGCGATCGTTGGTGCCAGCAGAAGGGCAATACCGCAGAACCATGCATGCGTCGGCAGACAGTTATATGTATACGCAAAATTCCAGATATCATACACGATGATGTATACCCATATCATATCAGGCCAGATCATGTCTTTCTTGTCTTTGGATGAGTAAACGGCCCACCATCCTGTCATGCAGAAGATATTGATAATGCCGGCAATGCCGTTGAACACATTATGCCAGCCGCCGAACAGCCACACATCCTCAGAAGACAGCCACCACGAATACCATCCGTTGATAGCAGATTCGAAATCGCTTGCCACGGCGATCAGTATATTGATCGCAACGATCACAAACGGGTATGCCTTGAACCAGTGTGTCTTCCCTATCCCCCATTCGTATTTGATCATCATGAATCCGATACAGCCTGCCAGCGATGCATACAGCTTTGCGTAATGGAACCAGCCGTTCATATAGACATGGGTCTGATTCTCAAGTGCCCACTGCGCTCCCATCCCCGCGCCTACGGCGATGGCGATGAAATAAATGGTCAGCACAGCCGGAATAACAAAGAACATAATAACTCCTCCGGCTTTCGTCCTCCTTGCGAATTCATTCAGCAGGATCAGCGCCGCCAGCACTCCCAGCATAGCAATCCATTGCGGTATGGCTTCTGAACCGTAAACATGAAACAGCATAAATATTACCCCCTTTTCTCTCCGGCGGCGTCACAGCCGCCTGTCACTGCGCCTCAATTTCCCGGATATTACATTCGTCTCCTGTCAGCAGATACGTCTCCCAGCTCCTGCAGTGCGGACACTGCCGCCCGTACTCTACGGTGGGATACGTCTTCCCGCAGGATTCACAGTATGTCACTGCCGGCATCATCTCAATCCTCATCTCGGCATGTTCGATCAGCGGGAATTTCTTCCTGTAATACTGCCAGCAGTCTGTAAGATAATCCGGAACGATCGAGCTTACTTCTCCTACTTCCAGAGTGACAGAAGCAATCTCTCTTAAGTTGTTTTCTTCCGCAACATTCTGCAGAGTTTTTGTAATATGTACGATAATCCCTAATTCATGCATTATTTTATCTGATCTTTAAAGTAATTTTATTTTTTCAATTTGATCTTGATCGCACGCTTCAATGCATATGGCAGGATACCTTTAAGTTTATCCTCCGCTTTTCTCATCGTGCTCATCTCCGGAAGATCCCGACTCAGGTGAATAGCATCAAACTCACACTTCGTCGTGCACAGTCCGCAGCCGATGCATTTGTTCTCGTCCACTACTGTAGCTCCGCAGCCAAGGCACCTTGCCGCTTCCGCCTTAACCTGATCTTCCGTGAATACCGAACGCAGGTCCCGGAAACTGTCTTTTGCGATACCCGCCTTTCTTCCGGGTATCTGACGCTTCGCATTGTCAAACTCTTCGATCACGACAGCGTCCTTATCAAGTTCCACGAACTGCCTGAGATCACGTCCCAGAGTCAGAGAGTGGCCCTCGTGCACGAAACGGTGAACAGACTCGCAGCCCTGCTTGCCCGCCGCGATCGCATCGATAGCAAACTTTGGACCTGTATAGACGTCTCCGCCCACGAAAATATCCGGTTCATCAGTCTGATATGTCACCAGATCCGCCTTCGCCGTTCCGTTCGGGTTAAGCTTCACTGCCGTATCTTTCAGAAGGTCTCCCCACTCAACTGTCTGTCCGATCGAGAGAAGTACATTCTCACAATCCACCGTGATACATTCATTTTCATCATAGACCGGATGGAATCTGCCGTTTTCATCAAATACAGAAACACACTTCTTCAGAACAATACCTTTTACTTTTCCGTTGTCCTCAAGGATTTCTTTCGGTCCCCATCCGTTCCAGACCACGATGCCTTCTTCGCGTGCTTCTGCCACTTCATCCGCAGCTGCCGGCATCTCCGCCAGAGACTCCAGGCAGTACATGTTCACGCTCTCAGATCCAGAACGAAGCGCTGTCCTGGCCACATCGATCGCCACATTTCCGCCGCCGATCACAACAGTCCGCCCGGATAACCTTACATCGGCAGGAAGCATTTCACAGCCCGGCACTTTTTCACTGACCGGAGGCTGCGCACTGCCGGCAGACATTGCAGCTTCTTCTGCGAGATTGATCTTTCGCAGAAAATCAACTCCCGTCTGGACACCTTCTGCATTCTCTCCGGGAACGCCTGCCTTCCTTCCGCCCTGCGCACCCACAGCCACATAGAACGCCTTGTATCCTTCTTCCCTGAGTTCCGGGATCGTAATATCTTTCCCGACTTCCACACCACACCGGAACTCCACATCCATCTGCCGCAGCACGTCGATCTCCGCCTCAATGACTGGTTTTTCCAGCCGGAAAGACGGGATTCCGTTAAGCAGCATTCCGCCCGGCCTTTTTTCTTTTTCAAACACTGTCACCGGATATCCTTTTGTCCTGAGATAATACGCAGCAGACATACCTGCCGGACCAGCGCCGATGACTGCGATTTTCTGTTCGAACTGTTTTCCTTCATGGTTCTCGCAGAGCGGAACATACCTGTGCTCTTCGTGCAGCTCTTTCTCTGCAATAAACTTCTTGATCTCATCGATTGCTACAGCTTTATCGACAGTCCCACGCGTACATGCGTCTTCACAGCGGCGGTTACAGATCGCGCCGCACACGGCCGGAAACGGATTGTCCTGCTTGATAAGTTTCAGGGCATCCATATATCTGCCTTCCGCCGCCATCTTAACATATCCCTGTACGGCAAGATGCGCCGGACAGGCTGTCTTGCACGGCGATGTTCCGGTCTCATAGCAGTTAATCTTGGCGTGGTCCCTGTAATCCGGATCCCATTTGTCTCTCCCCCATTTTTCCGTATCGGGGAGCAGCGCTTTCGGGTACCTGATCTCACCGTGTTTTGTGCACAGCTTCTGTCCCAGTTTTGCCGCGCCCACGGGGCAGACTTCAACACATTTTCCGCACGCCACACATTTTTCTTTCTCTACGTGTGCCCTGTACGCAGACCGGGACATATTCGGTGTATTGAAAAGCTGTGAAGTCCTCAGTCCGTTGCACACTCCGGGTGCACAATTGCAAATGGCAAAGATTTTCTCCTCACCGTCGATGTTGGTGATCTGGTGTACAAATCCGTTCCGCTCGGCACGCTCCAGTATCTCCATCACTTCGTCCAGATCGATATAGCGTCCCTTCCCCGTTTCCACAAGATAATCCGCCATATCGCCCACACCGATACACAGATCACCCTCTATCTCACCACATCCCTCACCGCGCATCCGCTGCTGGCGGCGGCAGGAACAGGCACCCACTGCATATTTATCCTGATATTTCTTCAGCCAGTGGGATATGTGTTCCACACTCGCAGACTGCTGGTGTGCAGGGATCGCCTTCTCTACAGGGATAACATGCATACCGATACCGGAACCTCCGGGCGGCACCATAGGTGTCACTTTCTCGAGCGGGAGTCTTGACATATTCTCAAAAAAGTCTGCAATGACCGGATGTTCTTCTGTCTGCTTCTTGTTCATCATCATAAACTCCGCACATCCGGGCACGAACATCGGAAGTACATATTGTTTGTGCCTGTCTTCATTTTCCCAGTTATACTCGATCATGCCGATGACAGACATCTCATCCAGGAGCTGCTGTACTCTCTCCTTGTCCTTTCCCGACTTCTTCGCAATCTGCTCCAATGTCATGGGTTTCCTGACTTTCATGGACAGACACACTTCCGCCATCTCGTCAGTCAG
>DYCJ01000057.1:6164-12369 GCA_019418195.1 Clostridiales bacterium
GCCAGTCCCCAGTACTCGGGATCGTCCACTGTTACTTTGTGCCCGATCCGGTCCGTGATCATCTGTCCCAGTTTCAGGATCAGTTTTCTCTCTTCACTCATTCACCCGCCTCCTTCCATTCCTTTACCTTCTCTCTTATCCATCCGTACCATTCTTCCATGCCCTCACCCGTCTTCGCCGAGATCGGAATGATCTTCATATCCGGATTCAGATCCAGCACCCGCTCCCTGCATGCCTCAAAGTCAAAATCAAAGCAGGACAGGGCGTCTATCTTGTTGATCAAAAGACAGTGAGACACCTGAAACATCAGCGGATATTTCAGTGGTTTGTCATCCCCCTCCGGCACACTTAAAATCATGACATTTTTCACTGCGCCGGTATCAAATTCCGCCGGACACACAAGATTCCCCACATTCTCCAGTATGGCAAGATCGATGTCCTCCGTTCCGAGTTCCTCCAGCCCCTGCCTTGTCATATCCGCATCCAGATGGCACATGCCGCCGGTATGTAACTGAATCACTTTTGCTCCGGTCTCACTGATGGCGTCCGCATCTACCGCGCTGTCGATATCCGCCTCCATAACGCCGATCCGCATCTCACCTTTCAGCGCTTCGATCGTCCTCTTTAAAGTGGTCGTCTTTCCTCCTCCGGGCGATGACATAAGATTGATAAGAAATGTCTTGTCCTCTTTCAACTCTTGTCGTACTTTTTCTGCCTCCTGGTCATTGTCATCAAAAATTCTTTTCTTGATCTCATACACTTTGTACATTATCCCTCTCCTCTCCTGTCCGCCCTGTACATTCTGTCAATGCCCGCCGGGTGCTTCGCCTGTCAACCCTCTGACCAGCAGCTTTATGGCAATCTTCACCTGCAGGACCAGTTCCACCTGGCTGTCCAGCTCCAGCATGCTCCCGTTCCACGCGAACCGCTTCATCACTCCAAACGCTGTATGCGCAAGAGAATAACAGACTTCATTGGGCGACCATTCGAAAGAAAGCGTACCATCCTTCAGCCCCTTCTCCAGTGCATCCGTCACTCTTGGCTTCAGGCTCATAATACTCTCTTCATACTCAGCCAGACGCTCCATATCAATCTCATACCTGCGCACAAACACTTCAAACTCCTGCAGGTATTTGAGAAATCCTCTTTCCCGCTCAAATATCACGATCAGCGCATCCATGATACACTCTAGCTGTTCCCTGCCGGTCATCTCTGAATATCCTTTTATCTCCGTAACGTCGAGATACTGACCGGCGATCTTCTGCCAGTATCCTGCACCACTCTGGATCGCAAGCCGGGCTTTTGTCTCATAATAGCGGTAGATAGTAGCGCTTCCGACCCCCGCCCGCTCCGCGATCTCGTCGATAGATGTCTCTTCTAATCCTTTCTCACAGAAAAGCTCCATCGCCGCTTCGAGAATCTTCTGCGCACGGTACTGTGTCCTGCGCATCCGCGCTGCAGATTCTTTCATTTTTGTGTTCCTCCCAAAGTCCGCTTCTGATAGTTATACTATCATATTTGTACATATTAAGCAATATTTCATTTTGTATTCTTTATATTTTGTACATTATCACAACACTTTTTTATTTTATTTCGCGTTTAAACCCTTCACCAAAGACTTCGCTTGTCTCGGTAAACATCAAAAAAGCCTGCTCATCCGTCTCCTGCACAGCGCTTTTGACCAGATAAGCCTCCGCCTTAGAGCATGCGCACAGAAGAACATCCCTGTGCAGCCCCGTATATCCTCCGGAAGCCGGGATCGTGGTGACACCGCGTCTTACATTTTCGCCGATCTTCGCCGCAATAACACTGCCTCTTTCTGTTATAATAATTGCCAGCGTACCGGCGCCCATACCGTACAAAATCTTGTCGATCACAATAGCAGAAACTCCTGTTGACGCTACTCCGTAGAGCACCGCATCGATATTTCCGAACACCGGCCAGCCGAGCAGTATGACCACAAGATCAATAAGAAGTGTGATCACGCCGATCGACATATGCGGCTTTTTCTTTTTGATCGTCAACGCCAGAAAGTCAATGCCGCCTGAAGATGAGCCGCGTATATAGAAGAGTGCCATGCCGGTCCCCATAAAAACACCGGAATAGATGGCAGCCATCAGTCTGCTGCCCGTATACATAGGTATATAGGGGAATATTACATCGAGAAATAGCGAAGAGATCACCATTGTCTTCGCACTTTTTATGAGAAGTGTCCTGCCCACCGCTTTATAGCTGATAACTACGAGAGGGATATTAAACAGAAGTGTTACAGTTCCCACCGGAAGTCCTAGAAGATAATTAAGGATCAGTGCCAGACCGGACACCCCACCCGGGGCGAATCCTGCATTGCCTGCAAATGTATAAATGCCGGCAGCATAGAGGATACTGCCGGCAATATCGTAGAGAAGATCCCACATCAGGATCTTATGAGCAAATTTTCTATTTAAATTAAAAAGTGTTT
This sequence comes from Clostridiales bacterium, assembly GCA_019418195.1. GTDB lineage: Bacteria > Bacillota > Clostridia > Lachnospirales > Lachnospiraceae > Mediterraneibacter. The sequence continues at coordinate 8,626 of DYCJ01000057.1, forward strand.
TCTTATCGTTCATTTCACATACACACCTGCTACTCTGCATCACTTCTCGCTTTATGCCGGATACAGGTATAGTATGTTCAGTCTCGAAAAAATTATTCTTTTTCACCTCTGCATCTTTCCTGTTCAAAAAACAGTATATATAGTTAAAGAGGAGGCGAGAATCATGAATGATAAAGAGCTTGAACTGATCCAACGGTTAAAGAAGAAAGATCAGAAAGCTCTGGAAGAGATCATCCGTCTGTTCCATCAGTATGTTGCTGCAATCGTATGTAGAATCCTTTATGGACAGGCGGACCAGACAGATGTCCAGAGCGTGATCAACGATATCTTTTTCCGGCTGTGGGAAAACGCTGACCTTATCAAGACCGGGCAGGAAAACAATCTGAAGTCTTACATAGGTGCCCTTGCAAGAAATACCGCGCTCACGGAAAAGAAAAAATTACGTCCCACCTGCTCTCTTGAGGAAGATATCTTAGGAGAGGTTCCTGACCACTTTCATCAGGTCGAACTTAGGAGCATGATCTTATCTGCATTAAAGGAACTGAATCCTGAAGAGCAGACTGTCCTGCTCAAGTTTTATTTTCAGAGCAAAACAATGCAGGAGATTGCCGACGAATCCGGCGATCTTCTTCCAACCGTCAAAAGCCGTCTGCAGAGGAGCCGGAAGAAGTTCAGAAAAATATTGGAAGAAAGGGGTTTTAATTATGAAAATCAGTTATTATGATCTGTTTGACATGATCGCAGAAGATGCCGGGAAGCTCTTGTCCCAGGCAGAACAGTCCCCCATACATCCGGAAAATTATTCACCGGACACCACGATAGCAGCCGTCAGCGGAAAAATCAAAGAAACCAAACGTCATAAAAAGCGCACACAAAAAAATACTTTCCGTCTGCGTCTTCTTATCGCAGCAGTTATCCTGCTTTCCTTGTCAGGAATCGCATTCGCCGCCTATGAATATGATCTGTTCAGGGACGGCGCCGCACTGATCACCGACGAGAACCGGGATCTTGTAGGAAAAGAAATGTACATGACAGCCAGCATATATGATAAATACGGGAACCTGATCAGCGGTCCCGGCCCTGCACCGGAACGCACACTAGAAGATGTTATCGAAGAAACCGAAGTCATAACAGATATAGAACCTGCTATCGGCACGAACGAGCCTTTCCTGATACCAAATTCCATCACACACTTTGCCGTCAAAGAAAGCGGCAATTCCTGCACTACTCCGGAGATCATCTTTGATAATGGCGTCATGGTTATTTTTACAAAAGAGGACGGGAGCGGATGGCACCTGAAGAAGGGTGAGACACTCGTTTTTGAGAGCACTGAATATCCTTCCGAGATCAATGCAGTAACTCCGGATAAGGGACAGTGTGTAGGATTTTACTATGTCTTTAATAACACATTGATGAGAAAAAGTGACTCTTCCTTAAGAGAATTGGATTTAAAATATGAACTCACAGCCGAACGGGACGGGGAATATTATATCTGCCTCATAGGCGCCAGTTCTGATCCTATCTCACTGATGGAAGGGAAAATATATAAAAGATAACGGAATAATTTCAAAAAAGTAAAGCTATTTGGGACTCAAAAATAGCTTTACTTTTTTGTAAATTCATTATTCTTCTATATCTCCGGAATATCTATTGAAATCGAATCGTCATAAGAAAGAATCTCCATCTTTTCTTTCGTCACTTCATCGACAGAAACCAGCTTTTGCGCCTCTTCCACCGTGATATTGTCATTCATAACCCTGTTGGCGATTTCTGTTTTTTCCTGTCGGTCTGATGCATCCGTAATCATACATAGAAGCTGATCCTGCTCCGGATCAACATAGTATTCCTGTGATACAACCGCTGTAATTGGTTCTGTTATTATCGCTTCTTCACTCTCCTGATTTATCTGTTCTGTAAGGTCGACTGTATACTCCGCCGTATAGACATTGCAGGATATACCGTTGTATTCTTCTGTGCGGTCCTTTGACATGGACAGATCACTGCCATATCCGTAAGGATAAAAACGTCTTGTATTCTGCAGAACATAATCATTTTCTACATTCAAAATTGCAGTAACATCATCTCCATCACCATAGAACCAGGCTTCTGACCACGATGATTCAGCCGGCTCAACGATTTTTACATACTCTTTATACGGAGAAGCTTCAACTTTTCCCTCTACAACAGCAATGGTATCCTCAATGTCATTTTCTAAAACAATTGTACTCTTCCGGTATTCATAGCTGCTGTTGTAAAAACTTTTCAGCCATTCCGGGGCGCTATCATTTAAAGACTGTGTATCCGCATCACTGACTTTTTCCACATTTTGATCCTGGCTCCCACATGCTGATAAAACAACGATACTACTTACGAGTAATATCGCACAAATTGTTTTCTTCTTCATTGAGCTCCTCCCTTCCCTGTTCATTCACGTATCATTTAAACAAATATCTGGCTTCTGTATTTTCATTATAATCAGCAGTGCCGAGACTGTAAAGGAGAAAGCATGTATTTTTCCGTCCTTTAACGGCATGAAATCGACTTTCCCGTTTGGTATCTCCCCTACGTATACATCATATCCGCGGTTTATCAGCTCATTGTACACTACATTTTCCAAAAGCGCACCCATCTCCAGTTTAAAACCACTGTTGTGAATACGCCCGAGCCCGAGATCTGTCAGATAGTATTTATCTAATGTGGTAAGAATCTGTTTTCCTCTGATGTCATACCTCTGCGCTTTTGAAACAATAAGCGATGTCTGGATATGATCCAGATAATTATAGAGCGTCTGCGTACTTACATTTCGGTCCACACTCTTAAAATACTTTAATATCCCCTGGGAAGAAAATGTCTGTGACGGATTTGCCATCAGATATTCCATAATCCGGTTCAGCAGATCTACATCCTTGGCTCCGGTCCTCTGAACAATATCTCTTAAGACTACAGAGTTATATAAATCCTGCAGAACGGTGCCACGCGAAATGTCACACACCTTCCCGATAAAAGCGTCGCAAACTCACCTGACAAAAGTTTACTGTTCGATCCAGTTATAAATATACTCACATCCCACGTTGCACGGAATGAATTGATCACGCGTTCGAACTCCGGCACCATCTGTACTTCATCAAAAAACAGATAATATTTTTCCTCATTTTCCTGCTTTTCAACAATATAATCGTATAACTTTTGCGCACTAGTAATAAAAGAATACTGGAAATCTTCAAAATTAACATAAATGATCTGTTCTCTTTTTACTCCGCTTTCTGTCAACTCTTCTATAATCTGATCCATCAGGACAGATTTTCCTGAACGTCTCAGTCCGATCAGAACCTTGATCAATTCACTATCATAAAATAACGATTTCCCATTATTTTTATATAGTTTTTAAAAAATATGTTATCATAGTGTTATCACTTAGCTAAATCGTTTTAAAAAGGGGAAACCATGTTATAGACCAAGGTAAACGCAAAGTTTCCTTAATTTAAGGGAAACTCTACAATGAGTCAAGTGACTACTGCCTCGTTTGCATATACAATAAAATCACCCAAGAGGAAGGCGGTGCTTATGGATAACAAAAAATTCGGACAATTCATTCTTCAACTCAGAAAAGAAAAAGGATGGACACAGCTTGAACTGGCTGAAAAACTCAATATAACTGATAAAGCAGTCTCAAAGTGGGAAAGAGGGGATTCACTTAGATAAAGATACCACACCATTCCCACGCTGACTTTTGCTCAACCGATA
>DYCJ01000058.1 GCA_019418195.1 Clostridiales bacterium
CTATATCTACAAGAAAAAGAAGTATCATTCTTGCTCTGGAAGTTTTAAGATTAAATATATTTTTCATAATATCCTCTCCGGTCAGTAATGTTACAAAATATTACGTCTTTTTTACATACTTTTATATAATATCAAATTCTGACTTATTATACAACTCTTATGCTCGCATTTCTACATTTATCTTATAAAAAAAACAATTAATTTATACACAAAAAGGAAGACAGAATCTCTTCCGTCTTCCTTTACATCTGCTAATTCAACGCTTCCCCGGCTTCCAGGCTTCCGCCTTCTTCGACCACATTTGCCAGATCTATGATTTCTTTAAGGTTGCTCTCGTCCGGATACATTACATACAGCAGCTGATCAGGAGCTGAATAACAGTAATCCTGACCGCCCTCTCCGCTTAATGCTACAGACTGGATCGACCATTTTGCATTCGTCCGCAACTGGTCTCTGATCAGTGCATTAAGCTGTGGCTGCGTTACATTTGTCTCCACATCCTTGCTCACCTGGTTCATGATAGTCCCGGCTTTCAGGAGCATTGTAGGAGAAATCATTTTCTTCAGCATTGCCGTGATGACCGCTTGTTGGTTCTTGCCGCGCTGATTATCTCCATCCTCCAGGTTCTGCCTCTCCCTGCTGAAAGCCAGCGCCTGTTCGCCGTTAAAGTGATTCAGGCCTTTCTGGACATCCATCACATATTCGGAATCCTCGCTTGTCGTGAATGCATACTCAGACTCTACGTCAATACCGCCGAGAATATCAACAATATCGATAAGAGAGGTAAAGTTCAGTCTTACGTAATAATTAATATCCGTCTCGTACAGGTTACCCAATGTTGCCATGGAAGTCTCTATGCCGTATACCCCGGCATGAGTCAGTTTATCCATCGCGCCTTGTTGCACATCAGGTCCGTATAAGGGCACATAGGAATCCCTCGGCGTAGTGATCAGCAGGATTTCATGGGTCGTCGGGTTGACAACAGCAATGATATTAACATCACTCCGGCTTGTCTCTGAGACTTCCCCATACGTATCTATTCCGCTTATATACACAGTAAACGGCTCTTTCGTGAGCGTATCATCAGAACCGCCGCCCAGATTAAGCTCTGTCTTGATATCCATCTCATAAATGATCTTAATGTTATCACTGAATCCTTCTACCGCGTCATCCATCAGCTGTGTATATGCCTCATTATAGATGATCGCCTGTACGTCCCCGTCCACAAGAGCCTGAGCCTGAGCCTGAACAGAGTCACACTCTGTCAACGTAAGATCCGATCCCAGCTCTTCCTGCAGGTTTGTTACCGCAGTCTGGATGTTATCGCCGCCCTGCTGGAACTGTACACCGAAATTATATCCCACTGTATCTTCAATCGTCTCAGCAGAATCATCAGCCAGAACAGCGACAGCCATCTTATCCACGCGCGTATTACCGCCGGTGATCAGGGAAAGCATGTTATTCGCCTGAGCAATGTTGTAAGCGCCGAATGTCAGCACACAGATCATCAACAGGCTGAAAATCTTCCCGGCGGTTCCTCGCTTTTTCCTTACAGCCTGTGTTGTAAACGCAATACACCACAGAAAAAACAATATTGCTGCAACAAGCGCAAGATAATTCATAGGCAGCATATCGAGCAGTATGACCACGATCATAAACACAATGCTCACCAGCGCCTGAAACACCAGACAAAATGAGCCTAATCTGTTCGTTGCGGTTCTTTCGGAATATCTACTTGTATTTCTACCGTTACGCCCGGTATTATCTACCGATCTGCGTTTTTTCGCCATTGTCAAAATTCCTTTACTGTTTTTTTCTCTTAATATGTAGTCGTATCAGCTATCCGTACTATCTGTATAATACAGAAGGGTATACTCCGTCCGCTATGAGCTTGCGTACCGCACTCATTACAGCTTCTTTATCTTCCTTATACGTCACTCCAAACCACTGGTCGTGAGACTTCAGAACACGGACGTCCAGTCTTCCTTCTTTCAGAAGATCACCGATAATGGTCGGCAGCAGATACTCAGCTTTCAGATCCTCCGCACTGATGCTGTTAAGGAATCCGTCAAATCCGCTCTCCAGGATGTTGATAAACTCCGGAGTCAGCCCCCACATATTCATGGAGACCGGAGAATCCGGATCAAGCTCTTTTGCTTCTCCATCTGTTCTGATGACCGCCTTATCCCCTTCTTTTTCAATATTGTGTGTTTCTGTAATGCCGGCAAGCATACCGTCAGGATCAACCATGCAGATTCCCCTGGTTACTCCACCGTTCTCACTGAGTGTATTCTTGAGCACAAAGCTGACCATACAAATCTGCATTTTACCAGTATCTTCCATACTTGTCAAATAGGAGTAGGCTTCCCTGAATGCATCTTTCCCGTAATAGTCATCTGCATTGATCACCAGGAATGGAGAATCCACCACATCTTTACAGCACAGAATAGCCTGTCCTGTTCCCCACGGTTTTGTTCTCCCCGTAAACTTCTCCTGATATTTCTGGGGAATATCATTAATTTCCTGATATGCATATGCAACCTCGATCTGTTTTTCAATGCGGTTTCCGATCACCTCTTTAAAATCTTGCTCCAGATCTTTCCGGATCACAAATACGACTTTATCAAATCCTGCTTCTATCGCATCATAAATCGAATAATCCATAATGATCTCGCCGTTTGGTCCGACCGGGGCCAGCTGTTTGATCCCTCCTCCGAACCTGCTTCCGATTCCTGCCGCCATAATGACTAAAGTTGCTTTGCTCATGATTCTTTTCCTCCTGTGAATCTATATTCCTGATTACTCTCCCAGCCCGTCTTTCACAAGCTGTACCATCTCACTCAATGCTGCTTCTTCATCCGGTCCCTCGCAGACGATCTCGATTTCGTCTCCGCTCTTGATACATGCCCCGAGCACGCTCAGCACACTCTTAGCATTTGCTGTCACGTCTTCATGTTTTGTCTTTTTGAGGACTGTGATCTTACTTTTAAACTGCATGGCAGTCTTACAGAAAAGTCCGGCCGGCCTGAGATGGAGGCCGGTCGGGTTCTTGATCTTCACCTTGCCGTTTACCATTCTATTTTCACTCCTTGTATTTTCTTCAGTCTGTCTGTTATTCCTGGCTTCCGTCATCCTGTCCGGAAGAGCCTCCGCCATTCTCCTGCCCGGACGAATTGCCGGCTCCACCCTGTCCGGTTGAGCTGTCCGAGCCTCCCGTGCTGTCCGTTTCACTGTCTGATTTATACTCCAGGGTAAGCTGTACCGTCACATCTGAATTCAGCGTAATTCCGTCAGGAAGATCAACTCTCACCGGAACATCATATGTTCCCGGCCGGATATACGCTTCCAAATTCACTGATACCGCATTGCTGACATCCAGTACATTGAGTTTTTCCTGATCACCGCTGAATGTAAGTTTGATCTCTGCGTCCGGCTGATAGCTTACCTGCATATCTTCTGAAAGATTGTTGATGATTATGGAGCTCACCAGAAAATCTATGGTCCTTGTCCCTTCTCTCTCGATCACTGCCGTAATGGTAATATTTCCCGTACTCTCCTCAACCAGGCTGATCCCCTCCGGCAGGTATGAAGAAATATTCACAGTTTGTTCTACCGGACTGTCCGCACCGTCTATGCTGATAACGGAAGAAGGTATGACTATTTCCTCTATATCATCTACCACATCGCTCTTGCCGCAGATCTGCACGGTTTCCGGTTCAGTCGTAAACCCTGTATACTGATACCCCTCCGCCGGAGTTCCTAAAATATCAGCCACTACAGGTACACTCTTTTTCTTCAGGACTTCAATAGACACTGTAAGTCCGTCGTCTCCCAGATTATTTTCCAGTTGATTCTGGGTGACAATATTTCCATTTGCGTCATACAGTTTGAGTTCTGCCGGTCTTTCCTCATCTTCGGAAATCCCCTCGACATCAACTAATGCAACAGCCCTGTCGATCTGGTCGAGCACGGACTCAGGCCCTGTGATCGTTACATTTTCCGGATGAACGGTCATTTCGCCGATGACATAACCGTCCCGTTCCACTCCGTCTGCATCTGCTGTCAGTGCAAGAACTTTTCTACCCGACTTTTCACGCTGGATCTGAAGATTTCTCGGGACAGCCTCCGCGGACTGATACTGGCCGCTGTAATCGGGAATCGTTATGGTGATCGGTACAAGTCCTGTACTCGTATCCATCTCCCTGATGTCTGCCGTAGCCACAATATCATCAGGTGACAGATGCTGACGCACTTCACGGTTCGCATAGACTACTACGCTCACCGTCTGCTCCCCGACCACCTGGTATACATCTCCTGCTGATGTGATAATATCGTCATTGACGATCGTTACCGGAATTTCAGTAAAAGTACGGCTCGAGACCGGATTGTCCAGATTCACTACGATCAGCCATAAAAAGACTGAAAAAACAAATGCTATTATCTTCAGGCCCAGATTCGTTGTAAGCTTATATTTCTTCATTTTCTGCGCCATCCTTTCCGTATAGAGAATCTCTTCTTTGACTCTGTATTCCTATACTGAATCTGGCTCAGCTTCTCTCTCAGTTCTTCCCGCTTGATCCCGCGTGTAAGAGTGCCTCCCATCGCAACCGACACAAGGCCTGTCTCCTCTGACACAACGATCACAAGCGCATCGCATACTTCGCTCATACCAAGTGCTGCCCTGTGTCTTGTGCCGAGATCTTTACTGATACTCATATTGTCCGACAGGGGCAGGTAACAGGTCGCCGAAGTGATCCGGTCGCCACGGATGATCACCGCTCCGTCATGAAGCGGTGTATTATGTTCGAATATATTGATCAGCACCTGAGAAGACACCTTGCAGTCCAGTTCGATCCCGGTCATCTCGTACTCGTTAAGGCGGATTGCCTGTTCGACCACGATAAGAGCTCCCGTACATACATTCCCCATTGCATAGCAGGCTGTTACGATACTGTCCGCCGTCATATCGGAAAAGCGCTCGTTCTCCTTGCCTTTATCAAAAGGATTGATATTACTGAGCAGGTTCTTCTCGCCCAGTTTTTCCAACGCCCGACGCAGTTCCGGCTGAAACACTACGATTGCCGCGATTGCCAGGACATTGATGGACTGCGCGGCCAGATAGAGGATCGTATGCATCTGGAAGATCCAGGCAAACAGGATAAAAGCCCCCAGCATGATGATACCTCTGAGGAGCATCCATGCTTTCGTGTTCTTGATCCAGAGCATGATCTCATATAAGATCACTGTGATGATCAGTATCTCAATGACATCTTTAACCTCGATAGCCGGAAGATACATGCCTTCTGTGTAATTGCCTATAAAATTTTTCAGCCAGTCTATCATTACTGTTATGTCACCGCCTTATTTACTCGGTCTTTCCTTTTTCCTGGTCAAGACCCAGCTCTTTGCTCAGACTTCTCGTAAGAAGTATATCTTCTGTGTTCGTGTTTGCATTTTCATCTGATGAATGATCCTCCTGCTTCTGAGGCTTGTTCCCCGTAATACGTTTCACTTCCTTTTCAGGAGCAGAAACACCGACTTTGGGGACCGCCTTGACATAATAATAGTATTCATCATCCTCAAACTGTATATTCTCTGTTCTGGAATAATCCACAGAGAAGAAAAGGAATTCCAGAACAAGTCCGACCAGGATTCCGAGGCACGCGCTGACAGCGATCGACACATAGGAAACCCCCGTTCCAAGAGCCATATTTCCTGCTGCCGCCATGATCACGCTGACGACTGCTCCTGCTGCAGATGCGATCTTCCACGCATGGTCAACCGCACGTGTACGCACCAGATTGACCACAAGAATACCTACGACCACCGCCGCTGCCATCAGCCACATTTCCCTGCTCGTCAATACCTGCCGCGTAAAACTTATCAGACTGTTAAAAAGTGCATCCGCATCCGTACTCCTGAGTGCCGCTGCAGAATCCTTGACAAAATCCACCATATAATATGCGATCACGCCGCAGCATGCCGGAACGATCCAGACAGGTGTGCCCATAAGACCGAAAACTACCGGAACGACTAACGGTATCTTTAATCCGAAAGCCAGTGCTGAGATAAGCACAAGCCATGCTTTCTTCGGTGTAAACCGGAAATAGAAAATGTACATTATCAGAAAAATGATCAGTGACACCACTGCGATCGGAAGTGATAACGAATAGAAATGAACAAGGATCAGCGCAGCTGCCGCTGTCACCATTATGATCATCGGAAAAAAAGTACAGATTACTGCCAGACCCACGGTACAGAAGACAGAAGAAGCCATTTTCATAAACCCTATGTTGGCATTGATCAGCCCGAACAGGACCAGCCCCAGTATGAGCTGCAGTGCTTTCAGGATATACGTAGAGTACTTTGCATATATCTCCTGCAGTTTTTCTCTCCAAACTAATAACGTGCTCATGATCTGTGTATCTCCTTTTTAAGATTCATTTTTTCCAGACGGGAAAGATCCCGCATATACCGTTTCATTCTCTGCTTTGCCCTGATATGCTTCTTTCTGTAAAACGAACCGGCTCCGATTCCGTATATGATGAGAAGCGACAGATATAAACCGAGTACGATAGCTGCAAGGATCAGGAGCTTAACAACTGTGATCCCCTCTATCAGACTCTCCCCCCCTGCCAGGAACATAAGGGCAGCCAGAAGGAAAAAACCTGCCGTTACCCAGATCAGCGTGATCCACGTATTCAGACTCGAATAGTCTTTCTGATAATAACCTGTAATTTTTATATCTTCTTCGCCATATCTCTTCTCATAGATCGCAGCTCTCGTCATCAGACGTACTTTTCTTTTATCGATCATAACGCTTTTACACGTCCTTCCTATGTACTGGCCTATCTATTTCAGTCCATTATGTTTTAGTATATCATATAGTCAGATACCTTGTCCAATGCTTATAGTCAAAAAGTAAACATTTCGGGCACCTGCTTTTCTGAGCATTTTTGCCGCCCGGTCCAGAGTCGCACCGGTTGTATAGATGTCATCAATGAGAACCACATTTTTCCCCGGATTCCACGCTCCGGATACCGCGAAAGCGCCTTTGAGGTTTGCCTGCCGTTCTTTTTTTCCCAGACTTTTCTGGGGAGATGTCTTTTTCACCCGGAACAGCACGTCTGTACGTACAGGTATGCCGGCTGCAGCGCCAAGTTCACGGGCAAGGATCTCCGCCTGGTTAAACCCCCGTTTTCTCCTTCGTGAACGATGCAGCGGCACCGGTATGATTTCCTCTGCCTCCCAGCGGCGGAGCTGATCCGCATAGCGCGCAGCCAGTTCCCCGGCAAATATCTTCCCGTAATTGCGTCTGTTATGATATTTAAATCTGTACAGAGCCCCTGCCACAGGTTCTCTGTGAAGCCAGAGGTTCAGCCCGCAGGTTATGCCGGACTCCTGTCTGCTGCAGTCTTCACAGAACTCATATGATTCATCCCGCACCGGTTTTCCGCATCTCATACAGCGCGGCCCGCCGATATATACGATCTTTGTCCTGCATTTATCGCAAATCCCTTCCGGCGAAATTTGTCCGCAGAACGGACACACCGGCGGATAGAGCAGATCGAGCGTCCGCTCCGCCGCTCTTCTCAGGAGATGCCCTGATACTCTCTGATCCGCTGAGAGAGACTTGTATATCTTTCCTGTTCGTTTTTGTTTTGTATCATTTCTTGAAATACTGTATCACTCCCCACGATTGTAAGGCATTTTTTTGCCCTGGTAACAGCTGTATACAAAAGGTTTCTCGTGTAAAGCAGTCTTGGCCCCGGCAGAAGGGGGATGATAACAGCCGGGTACTCGCTCCCCTGCGACTTGTGAACTGTGATAGCATAAGCAAGTTCCAGCTCCTCCGTCATATCATATCCGTATTTTACTTTTCTCGCCTCATCAAACTCTACTTCTATCGTCTCTGTGTAATCGTTGATCTCCGTGATCACGCCCATATCTCCGTTAAAGATTCCGGTGCCACTGTCTACAGTCAGACCGAACTTTGTCGTTATCTCCCATTCAAGCTGATAGTTATTTTTGATCTGCATCACTTTATCGCCTTCCCGGAAGAGTCGTCCGTTTATCTCTTTCTCATTCTTCTTCGGGTCTTCAGGATTCAGATACCTCTGCAGGATCGTATTCAGGCGTTCCACGCCCAGAAGCCCTTTTCTCGTCGGAGTCATTACCTGTATCTCATTCGGAGCAGCCTGTACATACTTCGGCAGCTTCTTCTGGATCAGCATGATAACGATGCCAATGATCGTATCTGCATCCTGGCGCTTCAGGAAGAAAAAGTCTCTGCTTTTATTGTCGAGGACCACCGGTTCCCCTGCATTGATCTTATGGGCATTTACCACGATGTCGCTCTCTCCCGCCTGACGGAAGATCCTGGTCAGCGTAACGACAGGAAATTTTTCAGATGCAATAATGTCCTTTAGTACACTGCCCGGACCTACAGACGGAAGCTGGTCCACATCCCCTACCAAGATCAGGCGTGTTCCCGGAACAACTGCGGACAAGAGCGCATGCATCAGTGGAAGATCCACCATGGACATCTCATCAATAATGATCACGTCCGCTTCCAGCGGATTCTGACGGTTTCTCAGAAACCCGCCCACACTGTCTTCTTCTTCAGGATTGACATTCACCTCCAGAAGACGGTGGATCGTCTGTGCTTCATATCCGGTAGCCTCTGTCATTCGTTTGGCCGCACGTCCGGTCGGTGCAGCCAGAAGGATACTCATCCCCTCACTGTCAAAAAACCGGATCATCGTGTTGATCGTCGTCGTCTTTCCTGTTCCCGGACCTCCCGTCAAAATGAGAAGACCATGTTTAATGGACTCGATCACAGCCCTGTGCTGCATAGGATCAAGTTCGATCTGTTCCGCCTGCTCCACCTTGGAAAGACGTCGTTCCATCATATCTTCCGGCATCTCGCAGTTGATATCCAGATCATGGAGCATCTTTGCCGTATTGAGTTCCAGATAATAGTAATGTGACGGATAGACCCTTATCTCTCCGTCTTCTTCCTTCATTACCGTCTTTTTCTCGATGCACAGATCCATGATATGTTTTTCTATATCATGGATTTCCACCCCCAGGAGCGCGCCTGCCCGCTTCATCAGGAGCTCCTGCGGGAGATACACATGTCCCTCGCCGACTGCCTGCTGTAATGTATAGAACAATCCGCTTTTGATCCGGTAGTCGGAATCGGTATGTATTCCAATACGGGCTGCGATCTCATCTGCAGTCTTGAACCCGACTCCCTCAATATTGTCGGCAAGCTGATAAGGATTCTCTTCCAGCACTTTGTATACACGCATACCATAATACTGGTATATCTTTGCCGCAAGTTTCGTCGAAATCCCATATTTCTGGAGATAGATCATAGCTTTGCGCATATCCTTTTTTTCTTCCATCTGGGCTGCGATCTCTCTGGCTTTCCGTTCACTGATCCCTTTGATCTCTGCAAGCCTTTCCGGCTCTTCCTCTATGATCCGGAACGTATCTTTCTTAAACTTTTTCACGATCCTGCCTGCAAGGGCAGCCCCCACGCCTTTGATCGCTCCGGACCCCAGATACCGCTCAATGGACACAAGGTCTTCCGGTTCTTTCACAATATGTGAAACAACCTTCAACTGTGTGCCATATACATTATGATTTACATATTCCCCGGTCAATTCAAGCATTTCACCTTCATTGATGAAATTAAAGTTCCCCACACAGGTCACTTCACCATCGTCATTTTCCAGATGAAAAACCGTATAACCGTTTTCCTCATTGCGGAACACGATATGTTCCACATAACCTGTAACCGTTTCCAAAATCTGATCCTTCCTCTCACTGCCGGCGGGCAGGCAGCTCACGGCAAAGCCGTACGCTGTCCGCTGCCCGGCAAATGCCCGTTCATGCAGGCATGACGGCCGCTTGCCGGGCGTATCACGCAAGAACAGGGATGTGCCTTTACTGCTCACATCCCTGCTGATAACCGTTTAAAAATCCTTTCTGCCGCTCATAAACTCCACGAACTCTCCCGTACCGATCGCCACAACTTTCATCGGATCTTCGGCAGTCATTGTATTGATCCCCGTCTTTTCCTCGATCAGCTCCTCAAGTCCTCTCAGCATTGCGCCTCCGCCTGTCAGGACAATTCCCCGGTCCAGAATATCCGCTGATAATTCCGGCGGAGTCTGCTCCAATACGGAGATGACCGCTTCGACGATCTGGCTGGTGGCTTCCCTCAAAGCCTCCTCGGTCTCGGAAGATGTCACAGTGACGGTCTTTGGCAGTCCGGTCACAAGATTTCTTCCTCTGACTTCCATCGTCTCCTCCTCCACAAGGGGATACGTAGTGCCGATCTTTATCTTGATATCTTCTGCAGTTCTTTCACCGATCAGAAGATTATGTTTCTTACGCATATAGCGGACGATCGCCTCATCAAAATCATCTCCCGCGACCTTGATGGATGTATTCACCACCGTACCGCCCAGAGAAATGACGGCAATATCTGAAGTACCGCCTCCGATGTCTACGATCATATTGCCGCATGGCTTTGCAATATCAATCCCTGCTCCGATCGCCGCAGCGACCGGTTCCTCGATCAGATGCACTTCCCTTGCTCCCGCTGCAAACGTTGCTTCTTCCACTGCTTTCTTCTCAACTTCGGTCACACCGCTGGGTACGCAGATGCTGATACGCGGCTTCTTAAACGTACGTCTTCCCAGCGCTTTCTGTACAAAATACTTTATCATCTTCTCAGTGACCGTATAGTCCGAGATCACGCCCTGGCGCAGCGGCCTTACCGCCACAATATTTCCAGGAGTCCTCCCCAGCATCAGACGGGCTTCCTCGCCGATTGCCTTTATCTCATTGGTATCTCTGTCAAATGCTACCACAGAGGGCTCTTTGAGCACAACGCCCTTGCCGTGGACATATACCAGCACACTGGCAGTTCCGAGATCGATCCCGATATCTACTGACATATTCAATTCTCCCTTCCAAATCTTTATACTCTTTCCCGCGAAGCCGCTCTGCACAGGACCATGTCCTGACATAATATCCTGCCGGATCCGATTATATACTGTGCAGGGCATCCTGTATCTTACACCCTTCCGGGCTCCTCTTAAAATTATCTGTAACACGGAACACAGGCAGGTTCCCTCCTCCTGCCTGTCCGCAATAACCAGTATAATAGACTTTCAAAAAAATGGAAAGACTTTTTTCGGATTTTATTTTCTTTTCAGCATTTCATCTATATATTTCCCTGTATAGGACTTTTCATTCGCCGCGACTTCTTCCGGTGTACCGCACGCCACGATCGTACCGCCCCGGTCTCCGCCTTCCGGTCCGATATCGATGATATAGTCCGCCGTCTTTATAACATCCAGATTGTGTTCAATGACAATGACTGTATTGCCGTCCCCCGCAAGCCTCTGCAGGATTTCTGTCAGTTTATGCACATCTGCAAAATGAAGCCCTGTAGTAGGTTCGTCGAGAATGTATACTGTCTTTCCTGTGCTCCGTTTACTCAGCTCTGCCGCCAGTTTGATCCTCTGCGCCTCACCGCCGGAAAGCTCTGTCGAAGGCTGTCCGAGCCGGATGTAAGACAGTCCCACATCATAAAGAGTCTGCATCTTCCTGCGGATACTCGGAACTGCATCAAAGAATTCCAACGCCTCTTCCACTGTCATGTTGAGTACGTCATAGATTGATTTTCCTTTATATTTTACTTCCAGAGTCTCACGGTTGTATCTTTTTCCACCGCAGACCTCACAGGGAACATACACATCCGGCAGGAAATGCATCTCGATCTTGAGAATCCCGTCTCCTGCACAGGCTTCGCACCGCCCTCCCTTTACATTGAAACTAAATCTGCCTTTCTTGTATCCGCGTGCCTTGGCATCCGGAGTGGCAGCAAAGAGATCACGGATAAGGTCAAACACGCCGGTATAAGTTGCCGGATTAGATCGTGGTGTACGCCCGATCGGCGACTGGTCGATATTGATCACTTTATCCACCTGATCCAGTCCCAGAATCTTTTTGTGTTTCCCCGGGATTGTCCGGGCGCGGTTCAGATCACGCGCCAGTCTCTTATAGAGGATCTGGTTCACAAGAGAGCTCTTTCCCGAACCGGAGACGCCCGTCACACAGGTCATCACGCCAAGCGGAAAGTCCACATCGATATTTTTCAGGTTGTTCTCCTGCGCGCCGATCACCTTCAGCCACCCGGACGGTTTCTTCCGCTGTTCAGGTACCGGTATTTTGATCTTCCCGGAAAGGTAAGCGCCTGTGACAGACTTCTCGTTTTTCATGATCTCGTCAGCTGTACCTGCAGCCACAATCTC
>DYCJ01000059.1:0-506 GCA_019418195.1 Clostridiales bacterium
CCGCCCGATCATTCATCCGGCTGCTGCCCGTCATGTGCTTTCCACTGACACTCTGTCAACTTCATGTGCGAGAACACCGCCTTGAATGACGAGTCTTCCGGAGAACAGGCATAGATGCCGAACTGTATTTTCCCGTCACCTCTGTGCATATGGCAGATGCGCATTTGATGAAAATAAACGCCGTCCTCAGAGCATTCGATGCAGTAATCATCCTCCCTGCGGCTGAAGCGATACCACATGGTCTTTACATCGGCGCCTATGACTGTTGTCGCCCAGTCCGAGTATCCGTTATTTGTCACTACACTTCCGAGATGCTGATACTCTTCATTCTCATACTCAATAGATCCTTTCAACCAGTTCTCGCTGTCCAGGTACATGACAATGCCGCACTGGTCAAATCTGTGATGACTCTCTGCAAAATCTGTCTTTACTATGAAACTGAAATATTTTTCTTCTGTCTCCATCTGAAAGACGGGCGCATTATCATTGCGGAAATGATAATATGT
>DYCJ01000059.1:516-4497 GCA_019418195.1 Clostridiales bacterium
CTCTGCCACAGATCTGTGTGAGGTTTTGTAACAATTTCCACTGTTTCGTCTGTTATCGTGTAGCTTTCCGGTTCTCTTGTCCATTTAAACTTACTGAAATCCATATGCTCCTCCTTAACTTCTTCTGTATTCTTTGAAATTTATACATCTCTTTCAATAAAATGAACCTCCGATTTGTTCCAGCATCTTTGATAAATCCTGCTTTCATTACCGTCAAGATTGAGCTGATACATCCGAAATATGACCTGAATGTTTTTAGGCTGCCACTGTTCTTGATACGAATACCTGTATTTCATCCCGAGACGCTTCATCACTCTGCCGCTCCTTGGATTATTTACATCATGAGTCGCTGTAATATAAGGAATTTCGTCTATCCTCAACTGTTCGATAACTGCTTTCCCTGCTTCCGTGATGATCCCCCGGTGCCAGAACTCCCTTCTCAGTCCATACCCGAAATCATAGCTGTCATCCATACTGACATTGACATACCCGACAGGATAATCATTTTTTTTCATGCAGACGGCATAATTATACGCCCTTTCTTCCCTGTATCTGCTCACGAGCTGTTCTTCGTAAAATACTCTGGCATCTTCCATATCCCTCAACGGAAACCACGGAAGAAACCTGTTCACTTCCTCATCACTGTGAATGTAATACAACGCTTCCAGATCGTCTTCGGTAAACTTCCTTAATATCAGCCTTTCCGTCTCAAGACGCGGTGTATTCATATTACTTTTCCTCCTTTTCTTTACGATACAGACAATTGGCATTGACCTGTAGCTTGTCCCCATATACATCCCCTATATTAAATGAAAATATCTCAGCGCTTTTACAATTCCGCCGTTATCCACATCACTTGTCACATAGTCAGCACATTTCCTGACGCACTCCACGGCATTTCCCATAGCAACTCCGATTTCTGCGGTCTTAAGCATATCGATATCATTTTCTGCATCTCCAAATGCCATTATCTCATTTGAATCGATCCCATATAAATCGCAGAAATATTTTATCCCTTCTACTTTTCCGCCCTGCTCAGAAATGATATCAACTCCGTTATCACACCATCTGGCAAACCTGCATCCGGAAGGAATAAATTTCTCAGCTTCCGCCTCTTCCTGCCGTGTCAGAAAAGCGGTCGCCTGATAGATCTGACCGCCTTTATATGTACTGATCTCTGGTACGGGAGTCGATATGCTTTGCTGCGCCTTACGCACCGTATTGTTCACATAATTGATATAAATTCTGTCTGCCTCTACCAGAGCAAGAGGATATCGTCTCTCGCAAAAAGCAGAGAGCAGCTTATCTGTTATGCTCTCATTAAAAGGCGCTCCGTATATCACATTTCCCCGATTGTCCAGACACAATTGCCCGTTTAAAGTAATATATCCATCGAATCTTATATCATGAACTGGAAGCTTTTTCAGTTCCGTAGAATGTCTTCCTGTCGCCATAAAAATCATGATTCCCTGATCCTGTAAAATTCTGAGAGCCTGCACCGTGTCCTGAGAGATACTCTTTGTTGTATGAGAGAGAAGAGTGCCATCTACGTCAAAAAAAATCGCTTTTATCACAAATGTTCTATCCCCCTTTTCACATTGATACACTTTACTCTGAGAAACTTTTCCATTCGTTCATCCCGCTTTTCCCACAGTCCGTTTTCAGGCAGAATGATCATGCCCGGCTGCCATCTGCTCCCTGTCAGCATGATGACAACTTTTTTGTTTCCTATCATTTTCCAGAACTTCTCGTAATGGTACTCTGCCTGACTGTTTTCTGACTGATACACGACCTTATCCTCATAGAAAAAGACACTATGCCTCCTTCCGCTTAATCCAATATAAGTCTTATAGGATGAACTCACAGCTCTTTTCATGAACACCTTCATTCCCAGAAACAATACAGCAAAAGCCAGACACAGCAGCAGAAACAATACAAACACAGCTTCCGCAATAACATCCAGAATATCTGTCCCTGTCATAATTCCATCAGCTATGTCGGGTATCATCCCTATGATGCCGACGCCGAAGATCGCAAGACAGATTCCCGGCATCCGTTTCCTGTACAGCAGGTGATTGGCTTCCTGATATATATCTTCTGTCATTTGATATGAAACGCAGTATAATATCCGATCATTGTACATATAACAATCCCCCTCAACTATCCTGAAATATATATTACCTTCTGGTATAAACAATCTCCGTTATTCCATTATACATTTTCGTCTCTTTCAGCTGGAGCTGCAGTTCTGTTTCCCGTTTCCCAAATAATAAGATTCCGTCTCCAAGTATCGTTGGTATGACCGAAACACGGTATTCATCGATCAGATTTTCACGGATCAGCGGCTGTATGATACTGCTGCCGCCACAGATCCATATATCTTTTCCCGGCATCTCTTTCAGCCGGGCGGTCAACTCACAGGGGGCTTCCCCGACAAATTTAATATTATCCGTCGACCTCTCATTTCTGTGAGTAATGACATAACTTGTCAGCTCTTCATAGGGCCATATCTCCGGTGAGAGTTCCGTCTTTACCTGAACATAGGTATTCCACCCCATCACAACAGTATCAATACCTTTTATGAACTCTGAATATGTCCCCTCTTCTGCTCCCTCTGCGCCCTGTCCTGACAGCCAGTCCACACCGCCGTTCTTATCTGCTATATACCCGTCAAGGCTCATTGCAATATATAGGATGACCTTTCTCATGTTCTTATCCCTTTCCTTTGTGGATGTACATTCTTATCATACCGCCCTCATCTTCCTCGACCATACAGAAGTATTCCCAGCCATATCTCTCATAAAACGATGTATGATCCGTGATAAGATACAGCGTATCGATTCCTGTCCCCCGCATGTCATTGCATATAAATCGAAGCAGTTCTCCCGCGATCCCACGGCAGCGGCAGTCCTCTTCCACATAGAGAGCGCACAGATTCGGCGTAAGGTCTTTTCTCTTATGGAAATCATTTTCGATCACTCCTGCTCCGCCTATGATCCTGCTGTCTTCCACCACCAGATACCACTGTGGTACAGAGACACCACTTTGCATCGACGCTTCCATGCTATTCCTGTATTCCTCTACCGGAACATACCATTTTTCGTGAAACCAGTCTGCAGCCCGGCTGATAAGCTCCGGATGATTTTTGATCTTTATGATTTTATAGCCGTTCATTTTCATACTCCTGTTTAATAGTAAGCGTCCAGATTATAACGCTCTGTCATATAAATTTTTTCGTCTGCGCAGTTGTCGTAAATTCTGCGACAACTGAAGAATGTTCTTCGGCATACTTAAGAAACTCCGGCGTCTTTGACCAGTATTTCATGCCCCAGTTTTCAAAATTCCATTCCTCCATATATTTATTGCACTCGTAGTCAACGTAATACAACACGCCGTCCTGCATGATAAAATTGGTGGGGAAATAATCTATATTTGTATCGGCTGCATACAACAAACGGCACATCTCTTTTACCTGTCGCAGACATTCCCCCAACGGTCTGTCTTTTAAAACCATTTCATAAACTGTATCTCCAGCTATATATTCCTTAATGATACGCTCACTTTCTGTATCCACATCTAGCATCTCCGGCAGGGCAATCCCGATTTTTCTGAGATGCTTATAATCGTTCAGTTCTGCCTCGATCTTATTGCCGAACTGATAATAATCACAGGGTTCATGGTGGATCTGCTTCAATACAACTTTTCCCTGATCAGACTCTGCCAGATAAGAATATCCGCCTTTGCCCTTTCCCAACAGTTTCAATATCCTGTACTCTTTTCCATTAACGGATAATACTTCATCATCCAGATCCAGTCGCATATAAATTGAGGACTCCATCGGACTGTTATTATAGCAGCCAATCTCATAAAATCCCCATTTTTTATATATATGGACTGCATTCTCAAGAAATGGTAAAGTATCCAGCAGCATGTGTTTATATCCGATTGTTTTCGCATCATCAATAATCTTCTGAATAAGGA
>DYCJ01000059.1:4507-12301 GCA_019418195.1 Clostridiales bacterium
GAATAAGGAGACCGCCAATCTTCCTGCCCCCGAATTCAGGTCGCACATACAGACGTTTCATTTCACAGTTATCTTCATCCAGTTTCTTCAGGCCGATACAGCCCGCCGTTTTTCCGTCGCAGTATGCCAGATAAAGGCATCCGGCAGGCATACCATATTTGTCTTCTAAATGCTCCAGTTCATCGTCATAATTCTTAATCTCTAAATACTCTTTAAACGCAGGATCGCCGCTTATCAGCATTTCCGTATATTCCGAAAACAGTTCTCTTATTTCCTGCGAGTGATCATATGCAGGTATGATTTTAATGTCCATTCAACTTTCTCCTTATTTCGCTCCTGCGCTGCGAAGCGCCTGCCTTGCCTTTTCTTCATCTTTCCTTGCAACAAACAGATGATACTCATATGCCGCTTTTGCACGATTATAATCTTCCATATCTCTTGTGAAATAGACTTCTTTCCTGAAAATCATATTGTATCCCCTTTTTCAGTTCCACATAACGCTGCATTTTCCCGTTGCATTTATGAAGCGGAAGACCATATAATACCTCTTTTTCTCTTCCACTTCCAATTTTGCCGCATAGTTCATGCCCATACAGGATATCAATTCCCGTCTCTTCTCATCCAGAATCTGTAATGTCACCGTTCCCTCTGATATTTCAGAGCGATATACAAACTCATAATTTCCCGTCTTGTGAAATCTAAACACACGCTTCACCTGTCCGTTACATCCTGCAAATTGCAGGGCTGCCTCCCCGTTTTTTCTTATATAGCCCGCAAATATCACCGCAGCCTTAGTACTGAGAATGAGCAGACCATTAATATAAAGCAGATAAAACCCAAGGCATAATCCTGATACAAATAATAATCCCCATCCCATAGCACTGCCCTTTCTACCCGTATTCCTGAAATCACATCAGTGCAAGTCCGCACTCAAAAGCCAGTGCCATATATTTATCCGCACCATCCAGTCCGTACTGCAGCAGATCTCTGATCTCCCATGTGTCTGTTCCAACGCTGTCCGCGCCATACAGGAACTGGATAAAAGGGATCTTCCTGTATTGCGAAGCTGCAATCATGGACGCGCATTCCATCTCTACTGCAAGGCATCCCTGTTTCTTTCTCTCCTGTATCATTGAAAGAGTTTCTCTGTAAATGCCGTCTGTCGTCCACGTCCTGCCCTTAACATACGGACAGCCGCATTTTTTTAATACGCGCTCCAGTATATCCACATACCGTTCATCTGCTTTTATCTCCGCTGATGGCGCCGCGTAATGATAGCTCGTTCCCTCGTCCCGTACCGCCGAGACGGGAATGATGATCTTCCCCTGCACTTTCTCGTCATCAAGTACGCCGCAGGAACCAAACAGGACAAACCGCTCCGCACCCATCGCCACGATTTCCTCGAAGCCGACGACACAGGCAGGAGCTCCTACTCTTGACTGGAAAAATGCGATATCAGTATCTCTATAGCGGATCTTATAGACTGGCATTGCGCCGTTTGCAGTATATAACTCCGCTATCTGATGCACGTTTTCCAGAGACGCAAATTTACGGATAATATTGTCAGAAAATGTAGACACACAGATCTTTGGGAAATCTTTTCTCTTCTCTGTCGTATCTGCCGGATTGATCAGTGCCGGAGCGGATATATCCGCTCTTTGAAATATTGTCTCCACAGGCATCACTTGCTCCTTTCTCTTCTTCAGGTACAGTTCACACCTACCCCCTGCCCACATGCGCACTCGTCGCGCTGACGCGCTTCAGTTCCGCACTACGTGCTAAGACTGCTTATGTGGGCGGGGGTGCGAGTTCCACTCGCCCTCAGGTATAGGAGAATGCTTCTTACATGCAAGCATGACGCTACATTCTCCTATACCTGAGCGCGGTGTGAACTGCAGCCTTTTTTCATCACATAATTTGTCAACAGTACTCCTTTTCTCTCCACCTGCTGCTCCCTCACGACCTTATATCCTCTCTTTTCAAAAAAGGGCCTCGCCGTGATCGATGCATGTGTTGTAATCGCTTCTACATCCACCGCCTGTTCCAGCCTGCCGCAAAGCTCTGCCGCAATCCCATGCCGCTGAAAATCTTTGTGTACATACAGCCGGTCGAGATATCCTGTACTGTCCATGTCCGCAAAACCCACAATCTGTCCGTTGCCCTCCTCTTCATCTGATGCCATTACTGCCACCAAAGTCATATGCTCGCGAAATGATCTGTCCCACGCTTCCAGATTTATATTTCCATCGGCCCACGCATCAAGCTGTTCATCTGTATAGTCTGCCGCATTTACACTATGTACTGTATTATAAAAGAGTTCGGCAATCACTTTTATATCTTCCTGTCTGTAACTTCTGATCTCCATCTCTATACTCCGATTTCTGTCCTGATACATTAAAACGACGCATACTAATTTCCTTCATACTTTTTTCTTATTCTTCAATCCCGGGAAAAATTGTACACATATTACTCCTTGAACATATAATCAACAATCCCCTCTAATAAATAGTCTGTCAGTTTATCATATTGATGTGAGGTACAATAATTGAGCATTTCATCCATATTATTATTTAACAAGATGGGCTGTAATGATCGTATAACTTGAAGCGTTGACTGTAATCTTAATATTGTCTGTCTGACAATACCAGTTCTTACCCTCTTTATAAATGTTACAGTCTGAAGCCAGTATCTTATCTCTGCAATATTCCACAACATCTGCTCTTTCCAGCCGCAGATTTTTCTTGATCCGTTCTCCTCCCATCTGGGTTGTATGAAGCTTATCCAGATTTGAGAGCAGCAACCTCCCACCTGCCTTCCAATCATCTGGTTCTTCAGATTTCTCCATCGGATTTCCCACTTCAATCAGATTCCCGTCCGGATCATAAAATCGAATTACTTTCTGTCCCCAGCTGTGAAGCATAAGTCTGTTGACATATTTGGTCGAAGGATACAATTTCTCAAGTTTTTGAGCGAATGCTTCTATATCGCGCTCTTCAAAATACAGTTCACAGGCATTGCTTTCCGGAATAATATCTTTTTCCAGAAATTTCCCCCAGATCTTTTTGTCCTGAAGCACCAGACCTTCGGTCAAAATCATATTTCCACCATTGTCAAGTACCATATCAAGGCCGAACAGATCGTGGTAAAACTGCTTTGATCTTTCAATATCATCAACGACGATCAATATATTTTTTAATTTCATCTCCACACCTCTTTTTCCCATATTTTATCGCTATGTCGAGAGGAGTCAATCCCTCGAAAGTTCTTAAAGTCATATTCAGCTTCTGCTGACCGAGCCAAAACTTCAATAATAAGATCAGTTCCTGCTCCGGAACATCCATCATAATCAGGCAGGATACCGGCAGATAATTTCTCTCTCCTGCCTGATTCGGATCTGCACTATTTTCAAGCAGCATTCTGCACAATTCTATTGTCTGAGTCATATCATATTTTTTCTGTCTGAATAAGTAGTGGAAAGGGCCGTCAAAGCCGTTTCTGACCGGAGATACATCACAATGCCTCTCTAACAGGAAACGACTGATCATATATCTTTCACCCGGATCCGGATTAGATAACGCATAGTATACAAGGCCTCTGTCATGGTAAATCTTGTGTTCATCTCCCGGATTGAAGAAATTTAAAAAGCGTTCAAATGAGCCCCATTTTGCGATCCACTCTGCCCGCTCTGCTTCTTGAACCATTCTGAGCAGCTTTCTGTCGTATAATCTATCGAACAGCTTACTTTTAAATGAATCCGCATCTGTATATGGTTCTCCTTTTTTAAGGGAGATATCCGGAAGCAGACAGATCACATCATTTAAGAAATCATATTGACCGTAAAATCTGACTAATACCTGGTGCTTGTTTCCTTTGTGCCGTCTCCGGTAAATTTCATATTCTGTAAGAAATGTATTCACATCGGGCAGGCGCATCCTGCCATAGATTTCTTCCGGCAAATAGTAATCGGCAGCTCCGCATAATCCGTGTCCAAATAGACAGATTGCTTTCGACAGTTCAACGTCTGTCACGTCACTGACACATTCTTCCTGAATCATGACTGCTTTTGTAATATTTCTGCACAGTTTTTCCAGACATTCACCGGCAGTCTCAACATCTTTGTTTAAGATGGCAATCAAATATTCACAAATTAAGCGCTCATATAATTTTCTTTTTGTCTTCAGATATTCCATCGCCCCGGCGACTGCCTCAGCTTTGATATCATCATCTTGATAAAAAACAGCCATCAGCAGATTAGCCATAATTTTCCAGTAACTGTTTTTTGATAACCCGGCGGACAGCGGCAGTATCTTTTTTATAAGCTCATAATCATTACATGCAAATGCCAGAACTGCCTGTACAAAGAAACTTCCGTGATCCGCTCCGCTTCCCAACGCTGCCATCTCCGCTATATACAGACGATTTCCCTGAAATAACCCCTGATATATATATTCCATATTTCTGTTTTTACATGCCAGATAGCACCCTGCATATTTCAGTTCTCTTTCTGCTATTGCGATAATCCACTGAACTGTTTTCGGTAAGTTAAAAGGATCTGTACTCAGCATCGGGGTATGTTCAACTTTGTATTGAATTTCATCAATTGAATGACATTCTAATTTATCTTCTAAGTTTTTCGCTATATAAGCAAAACTGTTCATATATCCTCCCCTGGGTCTGCTTTGATATTACTAAGTCTTAACCTTCCAGTTTCTTCACTATGTTATCCAAACATGCCAGATCTACAAAGCTGACTTTCTGTCCGTATGTCTCAATCATCGCCCGGGTATCTGCATCCTGCTCCTCAACAGGTTGTTTCTTTACCTGTTCATAGAGCATTTTCATCATCATTCTGTGTTTGAAACTCAGCTTCTCATAATCAATCCCGCCTCTCAGATGATAAAATTCCGTCCTGTCAGCAAGGGGCTTCGGTATCTGTCTGAGCACAGCTTTCCTGATATTCTTTACATTTTTTTCATCGTCTGGATCGGCAAGTCCTACTGTGATCACAACAAATCTTTTACACTTAACTGTCGAAATCTTCTTTACTGTCTTTGCCATGCCCCTGACACCGCCGGCATAAAGCCCACCCACATAGATGATCGTTTCATATCCGTCTGTCTCTTTTACTTTATCGTACGGTAATACTTTACATTTCATTTGTTCTGCCAATGTTTCTGCATATATTTTTGCTGTTCCATAGCAGCTTCCATATACAATTACTGTTTCCATATGTTTTCCCTTAATTTTATATTGCGTCAATTTTCTGTAATCCCTCTATCATACAGCGCGTAATCACTTGGCAGGCATCCGGAAACTGTAATCTACGATTCCGTTCTCCCACTGTCCCTGCACCAGATATACACATCCCGGCTGTGCGGTAAATTCGGGATTTCCTTTCTCATTTTCCTGTACTTCTACAGAAGTACCCTCCTGTATCTCAGCCGTGCTGTCCTGATACTGTCCCAGCAAAGAATCATCCCATGAAAGTATCTGAATACTTTCAGGTTTTTCATCAAACTCCAGTTCAATAGACATTGGTTCTGACAGTTTTGTCACCTCTGTTGGCTCAGTCTGCAGAATATGGGGTGCATCTGTAGTAATGGTGGTTCTTTCTCCATTTTCCTCGTAAGTCCACGTGTAGCTTAAAGCCTCCGGGATCATTACCGCCACAGACGCCAGTTCATCCGTATAGCATACATTCAGGTAAGGGAGCTGGGCGGGATCTTTTTCCGGAAAAAGCTCATCCAGATAATGCCCGTATTTCTGTGTATACTTCTGACTTGCCTGTTTCGTTCTTTCAATCTTAGTAATTCCGTGATACTGGGCAGGATACGATTGTGCCATAATTCCGTTTCCATAGATGTTTACCACATCTCCGTTCTTCAGATCTTGTTCTTTAATCTTCTCGCCCTTTTCATCATAGAGTTCTCCTTCGGGTATTGTCCCTGTAAACGGATACTCCGCTTCCAGATTTACAAAAAGACTATTCCCATTCTCTTTTTTTAAATAAACTGCCTGCATGGTATTGCCACTATCCGACCATGTCTTATCCGACGATTCATCCCGCATAAAATGATTTCGTATTCCTGCTGCTAATATAATCACTACCAGCAAAACCACGCCGATTCCGAATATAAGTTTTGTATTTTTACTCATAATATCTCCCATAAATAAAATTCGAATGAATTCTTAATACAATATTGTGCCGCCAATTAATATTCTCCGAGAAAATGCTCGTATTCTTCTATATAATTCTGATTTGCGTTTTCCGTTCTTTTTATTTTTGTGATTCCGTCATACTTACCGGGAGAAGAATCATCCATGGCCCTATCCCCATAAATATTCAATACATCCCCATTATTCAAATCTTTCTCCGAAATCTTTTTCCCATTTTCATCATACAGTCTTTCCTGCGGTATAGGACCTCTAAAAGGGAAACCATCTTCCATATTGACAAAAATGCTATTACCATTTTCATTTTTTAAATAGACTGCTTCCATAGGGCGCATTCGCGGTAATATTATTGGGACTGCCACTAAAATGACGATCACCAGCAATACTACACCAATAAAAACTATCCGTTTTTTTCGTTCTTTCATTTTCTTTTTCCTAATGTTTTATATACTCAATCAGCGGTTCCAGATACTTCTTATCCGTCCAGTCGCATTTCTGTCCGACCGCACACATCAGTGCTTTCATCCACGGCTCATATGTGGACGGGTCTTTTTTCCCGACTGCCTTTTGCAGCATCCTGCACATGGTGCGGTCTGTGAATGTCATTGCCTCTTCATCCCACGCTCCCCGTCCGTAGAACATAGGAATATCGTGTAAATCGTCTTTCAGATTATGTTCCTTAACTTCTTTCAGTGCCTTTTCATCATATGGTGAAGCTCCCACACAGAACACCGCCGTTCTTTTGCCTGCAAGTGCATTTTTATTCTTTCTGAGATAGGATATTCCCGCAATTCCAGAGGCATAAACTGCACCGCATAGAACGACCGTATTATAGTCATTCATTATATCTGCTTTCGCTTTCTTTACTTCAATCGCATCAAATCCGGTTGCTTCCTGCAGCCACTGAACATATTTTTTCGTACTTCCGTATTTTGACTGATAGATAATAATCCCCTTACTCATATTTTTTAATCTCCAAATGGCACGACTTCTCCTGCTTTCGCTTCAATTGAATCTGATGCCGACTTCTCACTTTCCTCTCCGGCAATACATTCTGCCAGAGTGGATACTATTCCGTCCGGGCTGACATAGACAAGTTTTGCCTTTCCTGATGTAACTGTCAGACTGTAGGAAATATTTACTTCTTCTACCTCGTCTGCATCAAACTCCCATATCGTATCCATTCCTTCCAGTTTTTCTGCGGAACCGCTCACCGTATGATCTGACTGTGCACCACTGTAATTTGTCAGATTATAACTGTTGGCTTCCCCGGAAAGTGCTCTCTCATTGTCGTATACCCTTGCCCCGGTATTCATCACACATCCCGGGAGCAACAGAACCGATACTCCTGCCGCTGTTATTATTTTCCACATTCTCTTGATAGTCCGTATCTCCTCTCGGATGTTTCTGTGTTCATTATAATATAAAAGAGAGCATAAAAGTATACTTTCTTCTATGCTCTCTGCCATAATATAAAATATTAAGAATTGTCTTACAATCTCTTTACTTTTCTCACTACTTTCCGGCTGTTTTGAATCATCTGCAGTCTTTAAATCACTTTATTTCCCGTCGTATTTCTTCAATCTGTTCCTCGCTTAAGCCGCTTGCCGCTTTGATTAT
>DYCJ01000006.1:0-919 GCA_019418195.1 Clostridiales bacterium
TCAATTAAACAGATAACTTCAAAAAAACTTACGCATTTTCATCATAAAAAATTAAATTTTCTATTATTTTATCAAACTCCTCTTTTTCCATTAGTCCGGTTAACTGATACTGCGCATCCATATATTCAAATTCTGCCACATATCTGTTATTTTCCTGATTCACTACCGTGTACTCTTTAATATCTATAACATTATTATTTACTACTATTTGATACTCATTAACCAGTTGATCAATTTCTGTCTGCCCATACGAAGAATCTGTGTTGTTCATATACATCAAATACTGCATTATTTGATCGTTATAATTATAAAATATCACAGCCAGATTTTGTTCTTTATCCAGTTCATATCCTGTAAAGAGAAGCTTTTTGGGCATATATCCAAACCTTACTGGGAAAATTCCTGTTTCTTTTCTTATATCATTAAAGACCTGTATCTCGTTCCAATCATCAGTTTCCTCTGATTCCATTTTCTCTACATCAATATGTGAAACTCTTTCTCTACCTGCAATCTGCTCCATCAACACTTTCCAATACGACTTACTCCCCGTACCAGTCATCACACTTCCGCACACAAGAATAAGCACTGCCGCAAGCGCCAGGAAGAGCCGGCGTTTTTTCCTGCTGCGGTGCACTGCTTTTTTCACTCTCTTGTCATATTCGTATTCCTGTATTTTATTGAAAAGGGAAGTTTCCATATCTTCAGACACTTTGATATCGTCGAGATCGTCTCTGCTCTCGACTTCTTTTTCTATGTCCTGTGCTTCTCTGTCCACTTCTTCTTTCAGTGATAACTTTTTCAGTTCTTTCATACTTTACACCTTTTTCTGTCCTATCTTTTCCTTGACTTTTCATCAAATAAGGTTAAGATGAAATTAGCTTTAATACGATTATTTCTGGAGGTTGCTTTTTTATGAAAC
>DYCJ01000006.1:929-11976 GCA_019418195.1 Clostridiales bacterium
GGATATGACATTCAATATATCGGCTCATACAACGGCATTGAAAAGGAACTCATCGAACCATTCGGGGTTCCTTATCACGGAATCTCTTCCGGCAAACTGAGACGCTATTTCAGCGTGCAGAATTTTACAGATCCGTTCCGCGTGGTCAAAGGTTTCAGTGAAGCCAGAAAACTTATCAAAGACCTCAAACCTGATGTGATCTTTTCTAAAGGCGGTTTCGTATCTGTACCGGTCGTCCTTGCCGGAAAGCGGTGTAAGGTACCGGTGATCATCCACGAATCGGATATGACTCCGGGCCTTGCAAATAAGATAGCGATTCCATCAGCAGCGAAAGTGTGCTGTAACTTTCCTGAGACGCTTGACTCTCTCCCGAAGGGAAAAGCCGTCCTCACAGGTTCTCCCATCCGTCAGGAGCTGCTGTCGGGAAATAAGATCGCTGCCATGGATCTCTGCGGCTTTACTGCAGACAAACCTGTCATTCTGGTGATCGGGGGCAGCCTCGGCTCTGTCATTGTAAACAACGCAGTGCGCAAGAGTCTGCCGGAACTGCTGAAAGAGTTCCAGATCATCCATCTGTGCGGTAAGGGCAAGACGGACGAATCTCTAAACGGTACGAAAGGTTACTGCCAGTATGAATATATCAAGGACGAGCTCCGGGATATCTTTGCTCTTGCAGATATCGTAATCTCAAGAGCAGGCGCAAATGCCATCTGTGAGCTTCTCGCACTTCGGAAACCGAACCTTCTGATCCCGCTCTCCGCAAAAGCAAGCCGCGGTGACCAGATCTTAAATGCACGGTCCTTTGAACGTCAGGGCTTCAGTATGGTACTTGAGGAAGAAGAACTTACGGAAGAGACTCTTGTTTCAGCCGTTCATAAACTCTATGACAACCGCGGAACTTTTATCGATGCTATGAGAAATTCCGATCAGCAGGATTCCATCGATACGATCATCTCTCTGATCGAAGATGCAGCATCCGGCAAATAAAATTGCGCTGTTCCTGTTTATGATCCAGCAGGTGTATTAAAGCACCTGCTGATTTTCTGTCAGTTCTACCTGTTCATTTCTTCGTATTCCACACCGTATGTTTTCTTAATCCACTTTCTCGCTCTGCTCAATAGAGTATGCAGAGCTCCCAGACGCATGCCCATCATCTCCGCTACTCTCTCCTGAGGTATTTCCATATAGTAGGCGAGATAGACCGCTTCATACCAGCGTGGATTTTTCTCCAGCAGTTCCTTGAATATCCTGTCGTGAAGTTTCGCTCTGTCCCTCTCAAGTGCATCTTCCGAATATTCCTCTTCCACACTTTCCCTTCTTGGTTCTTCCGGAGGCTCATCACTGTCTATACTCAGGACCTCACGGCTGTGCTTTTCCTTATAATTCAATGCTGCATGCTTTGCAGTCGTGAACAGCCATGCAGACACATTTCCGCCTTTGAGGTCATCGAATCTTATGTACAATTTCAGAAATGTATCCTGAGTAATGTCTTCTGCCGCATCGTAATTGTCACCTGAATAAATGTATGCCGCTTTCAGGACGAGATTCTTATACTTCTTATAAATCTCGTTAAACTCACGATTACCTGTCAACATAATTACTCCGGTTTATTTCATTTTCTCAAGGATCTCATCTCTTACTTCATCAGTCAGTTCTCCGACTTTCCATTCCAGTCCGACCTGATCTCCTTTATATCTCGGGATCAGATGCATGTGGAAATGAAATACTGTCTGTCCCGCACACTCCTCATTGTTCTGCACGATATTATATCCGTCGCATCCGAGCACGTCTGTCAGCTTCTTCACCATCTTTTTGGCAAGGACCATAGCCTTTGCTGCCAGCTCATCATCAATATCATACAGATTTCTAAAGTGCTCTTTCGGCAGGATAAGGGCATGTCCTTTTGACGCCGGTCCCAGATCCAGGATCACTCTGAAGTCATCGTCCTCATAAAGTGTTGCAGACGGAATCTCTCCTGCTGCAATTTTACAAAAAATACAATCTTTGTCTCTCATATTAATTCCTCTTTTCCACAGAATATTTATGTAAGTAGTATAGACCATTTTCTGGAAAAAGAGAAGTTTTAGTTTTCGTCGAAATTGGTCGAACGATTTTTGTTGAATGCAGTCAGTCGCCATGATACACTGAAAGATAGTGGATATTTCTCTGTACTTATCAGGTTTCAGAATCAGGAAGAAAGGGATTATTATGCTCAGTAATATAGATATCAACCAGATGAACCGGTTAATGGAAGAAAATGAAGATGCAAAACAGATCATCACACAGCTTTTGGAGAATCATCATACTTCTGTATCTATGATCGCGCATGAAATCCGCAATCCTCTGACACTTGTGTCCTCCTCTCTTCAGATCATAGAGGCCCAGCATCCCGAAGTGAAAGAATTCCACAACTGGAACCAGACTATGGAAGATGTCCGTTTTATGTGTGATCTGCTGAATGAATTGTCTTCTTTTAATAACAGCAGTACGCTTCACCATTCTGTATTTTCCATTGAGAAGCTTTTGAAAAATATCGCTGTGTCTTTTGCTATCTCACTGGATGCGGCTGACAGTAATATTGAGTTTTCCTCAAAGATCATGCCCCGGATGGGCGATTTTACCGGTGACAAGATCAAACTGGAAGAAGTAATCCTCAATCTTCTGCAGAATGCAAAAGATGCCGTTGGTCCTCAGGGCAGGATCACACTCTCTGCGGAACGTAAAAATGATACTATAGTGATCTGCTGCCAGGACAATGGCTGCGGAATCCCTTCCGATCAGATAGATTCAATATTTGATCCGTTCGTCACCCACAAGGAAAACGGTACAGGGCTCGGCCTTTCATCGACCAAACGTATAACAGAAGCTCATGGAGGAACGATCCATGCAGAATCCTCGCCTGAAACGGGAACTGTTTTTACCGTCACTCTCCCTGTCTGACTGTTTTATATTTCTAATACTGCCTGTTTCTAATACTGTTTTCTTAATACTGCTTTCTCCGATACAGCAGGACCGCCAGCAGAAATCCTGAGACAACTCCGCCAATATGTGCAAGATTGTCTACCCCTGTGCTTGTCAGACCGAAGTAGAGACTGAGAATAACCATGACCAGCATCCCGCGTCCGGACAGTCGTCCAAGTCTTCCTCTGTTTGCTATCACGACATACAAGAGTGCACCCATAAGTCCGAAAATCGCGCCTGACGCTCCTGCGGACACTGCCGGCTGCTCCAGTGTAAGATCGTAGAAAAGCGAGACTATATTTCCAATTATTCCGCTCGCAAAATAAATGATCACAAAACGTACTTTTCCGATCTCCAGTTCCAGATTCCAGCCGAGAGCCCCCAGCAGCACCATGTTGTTGAGCAGATGGGTGATTCCGAAATGCAGGAACAGACAGGTAAATATTCTGTAATACTCGTGCCCCTCTATGATATTCGGTTCATACATAGCCCCATGCTGCAGCATAAATACTGCATCCTCGGTATCTCCGAACATGGTCAGGATAAAAAATACTGCTACATTTATAACGATCAGCGCAACCGTACAGATCGCTTCGGGTTTCTGTCTCACCTGTTATTCCTCTTTTCATTATTGATACATCACACTGTGAACTTCACATCCCCTGCTGGGAATGGAAGACTAACAACGTTACTTTTCCTCGGTGCTGGCTACAAGACGATCAAAATCGCTCTGATACAAACGGTCTTGGATAACACGATATTGTTCAAATTCGCTTTCCGCAAAGGCTTTTGCGATTGCCGCAGTAACTTTCCCTTTATCCTGCAAAATTTCAGCATCGTTAAATTGCAGGAACGCATCTAACTTGGAAGCCCAGTCTGCCATTGTCATAGGGATATGTCGTCTGGCCTGCCTTGTGGCATAATCCAGATACATCGTGACAATTTCATTTAACTCCTGCATTTCATCGGTGGATAAGTAATTTTTTGCGATAGATACATCAGATTTTACAATCTTGCCACCGGGAGCATTGCGCCAGGATGTTAATCCCATGTGCTCTTTCGTGTGATCTGCCCTTGTTACAATAACCTCCGCAGCAGTGTTGCCATGAACGGCATAATACATCTTATTCTGTACTGTTGCAAAGAATTCTTTCGTAATTTGACTATCAAGGGAATAATCAACGGCAGTAGCATAAATGTCCGTGATTTTCTGATAGAAACGGCGCTCACTGGCCCGAATTTCCTGTATTTCAGAAATCAGGTGGTCAAAATAGTCCTCATCAAAGATTTGACCATTAATCAGTCTGCTCTTGTCCAGAACATATCCTTGTTTAGCAAAAGTGTCCAGCACCTTTGTTGCCCACTGCCGGAACTGCGTTGCTCTGCCGGAGTTAACACGGTAACCAACAGCGATGATAGCGGATAATGAATAGAACTTATATTGATAAGTTTTTCCGTTGTCAGCAACTTGTGCAAAATTTGCACAAGTTAAATCTTCAGATAATTCACCTCTTTCATAGATATTTTTGAGATGCTTTGTAACAACGCTTCTGTCCACATCGAAAAGCTGACTAATCGCTTTTTGTGTCAGCCATACATCATGATCCTGCACACGGACTTCAATCCCATCCTCGTGGGCATCCATCGTGAACACAAGGAAATCTACGGTACTGTTTCGAATTTGAAATTTCCTGTTCTTATTT
Organism: Clostridiales bacterium; assembly: GCA_019418195.1. Lineage (GTDB taxonomy): Bacteria > Bacillota > Clostridia > Lachnospirales > Lachnospiraceae > Mediterraneibacter. Next base: position 5,594 of record DYCJ01000006.1, read on the forward strand.
GCGGACATTATATATCACCGTCCAATCATTTATCATCAGATTTATTTTGTATTCTCAATTATACTATCTCTTTGCTCTTTTTATCAACCGTCAACTCAGAACGAGACGTCTTGTCCATCCATTTCCGTAATAAGATCATCCCATTCCCCCCATCGCCCGGTCTTTATCCGGTTTACCGCCTTTTTGATCAGACCATACTTTACAGGCTTTTCTTTTATCAGCTCAGCGTCCGTTTTTCTCTGATATGTCTTTTCCTGTTGTATTTCTCCCTCCTCATTGTCTTCGTTTACTGAGAATACGGCACCTTCTGACAGACTGCTCTCCTTTTTTGTTTTTTCCTTCTGCTCTGTCTTCCATATCTTTTCTTCTTCCCTGCACGCCTCGATGATCTTCTTTAATTCGTAATTCTCCCTGATCGTCTCTTTATGCATCTTGTATACAAAAAATATCCCGGCTGTATCCTGATAGTCCAGATTTTTCACAAAATATTCTGTCATAGCATGAAAGGAAGCACACAATGGCTGTCTTTCTTCGGCTTTTGATATTGGAAGATAACAGAATCTGTATCTGCCATCACGTATAAATATAAGTTCAGGCGACAGCAAAAGTCCGTCCGGATCGAGCAGATGTTCCCTCAGATCATCCACCGTATCTATGAGATCTTTTGTGAACCTTACGACATCCTCCTTTTTCATCTCTTTCCCGGCGAATTCTTTCTGCATACTGTTACCGCCATTGATACGATAGGTATATCTGGTCTGCCCGTCTCTCCCGCTCCCTTTTACTTTCATAAGTCCGGAGATTTCATTACTGTTCAGCATACGTATCTGATAGGTTTCTTTATACGGAACCTCAAGATCAATATGAATATCTGTATATTCCCAGTTATTTTCAAATGTCACATTCACTTCTGTCACCTCACACGCTGCATCATCTTCATCACATATTCATATACAGTCTTTCAAGTCCTTTGCACTTCAACATTAATTCATACGCCGGATATTCTTCTCCGGCTTTACGATCAAAGCTTTCTGAGAGATCTTCAGCTTCATAAATGATCTCTGTGCATCAGCAGTCACTGTAACCTCCTCGTCGGTTTCTGATACAGATATGTCTACATCTGTCATATAGATCAGTTTTCCATTCGTCCTTTCCCTGAAGAATCCTTCCAGATCATATTCTGTGTCTGCCCTTCTTTCCGCCTGAACACCAAGAATCGCAGTCTCACTCGCCGCGCCGTTCAATACTGCCTTGTCATGATAATAAAAGACCGCATGCATGATAAGGACGAACAGTCCCAGGAACAGCGGTATGATATAAGACATTTCAATGACTGTGCTTCCCTTTACTGTACGCTTTATTGTACGCATTACTATATTCTTTACTGGTATTCTTTTCTCTCTTCTGTCCTTTTCAGTATGCGCCAATGATCATCCCTCCGATATATGCAGCCGTAAGAAACGGTACAAAAGGAAATGCTGATTTTCTGTGAAATTTCTTCCTGAGCAGCATGAAGATTGAAAAAAGGGCCGCCATGGAAAATGCTGTGACAAGCAGGAAAAGAATATTCCAGAAGCCAAGGAAACCTCCCATGATCAGGATCAGTATACTGTCCCCGTATCCGAAAGCCTCTTCCGTTACTCTGCTGACGACCATGAATACAATCCCTACGCCGGCGCCTGCTGCCAGTAACATTACATGGATATTTCTCCCGCATAAAAATCCTGCAGTCAGGATGATGAATCCGGACATCAGCGCCGCGAGACTGAGTTTTTTCCACTTTATATCCATAAGCATAAGAATGATCATATATACAGCAAATAACAGCTGGCACAGGGTCCACCTGTTTTCCATGATAAAGTCCATGATCATTTCGTTCATCCGCTGTGTCCCGAACACCTGGAACATCCTCCCACACCTCCTGTCTCTGATCTCTCAACTGCATGAATCGTACGTTTCAATCCGCTGCAATTTAATGAATTGTGATACTTTGTTCCGTTGTCTGTTATGTATACGCCTGTCATGGCCGGTCCGATCACACACTTATCACAGGCGTGATACCTCCCTCCGATTTCATTTCTTATCCCGTCCAATTCCTCATACGGGACATATCGGATGGAAAGTCGAAGATAGGAGCAGTTATAATCATCATGATACACAGAACCGTTATCTGTCATATAGACGATCCCGGAATCCTCTCCGCTCATTCCGCCGTCCTCATATCCTCTCCAGGAACTGAGCCTGAACGACTCTTCAAGTTCCGCTGAAGGACTGCCCATGACCGGCAGAGGTATCATGACCTTATAATTTACTGTAATATTCATCTCTCCCGTCACAGGGGATACGTAAGACTTCCAGCAGGAGATTCCGGCACTTCCGTCTTTCAGGATACTCCTGCTGATCCTGTCTTCCCCGATAAGAGAGACAATATCTGACTTCAATTTTACTGTATTGAGTACCGGGATGACTGCCGTATCTTCCGCGGCACTTTTTGCTGCATTGTGAGCAGCATTTGTAATACTGATCCTGATACTCTGTATCTCGATCAGCCAGATCAGACACAGCGCGGCAAACAGAAAAAGAGGTATGCCGAAAGAGGCTTCTATCGTAACGCTGCCGCTTTGTCTGAACAGATTTTTCTTTTCATTCCTCATCCCCGGTACAGATGCCCTTTCCGGTTTCATCAGGGTAATATCTTTATTCGTATGTATCGTCATCGCAGCCGATTTTTTCCTTTCGTATGGACATATATTTGATAGTTACATTGGAATTCGCATGAGGGAATGCGCATAGGATGAAAGGGCATCTGTACCGGGGATGATATTGGTCATTCATATCCGAAATATACTGGAAATGTATACGTGATACCGCCTAATATCTCTGACGTATTCTTCACCTCTATTTTTGTAATACACTGGTCTGTTCTGAACCAGTCCATACCATATTCCATCTTTATATTCTCTTCGATCCGGTCCAGTACACGCATATTTATGTCATCCGGATCTTTCAGGAAGAGGAACATTCTCAGATAATCTTTGTATGTGATCCCGCCGGGTATGTCAGAGCCGTCAATCTGCTCTGTTCCGCTTCCCAGCGTCAGAAGAGATGAAAGAGGAAGCTGCCATGTATCGGAACTTTTTATAAGAGCCGTCCTGTTACCGGAAAGCAATGTCCGGATATCGACTACACTTTCGCCTGCAGCCCATGCCAGAAGGATCAGCTGTTTCAGTACCTCCGCTGCTTCCGGAATGAGAAGAACTGTTGTCACGGCAACAGCAAGAGCTGTTACTTCTGACTGCTTTGCCGAGTCTCCCATGAGATAGACGTAATTCAATGCCATGCGCACCAGAAATAATTTCATCAGGAATGATTCCAGATTTTCTTTATCAGAAGACTTCCCCTCGAGTATATATTCCGCCTCATATGCAAGAGAGCGATTTCCTGTTTCTTTGTTTTCTCCCGTACTTACACTTTGACCATCATCCGGCACCGCACTGGAAAAGTTTTTCAGCACATATTCGTTAAACAGAAGCTTTTCCTCCGGTCCGTTCGTTCCCTGCCTGACCGGAAATGTTCCTCTTCCTGTATTCAGACTCCTGGCAGAAGGCTGTGTATCAAGTTCTATCGCCAGACCGGAAAGCTCCATATCTTTCGGCATTACGACAGAGAGGATACCTGACTTTTCAATCTGATCGATACATGTAAACGGACCTCCTTCCGTCAGATTTTCCATTCCTGTAGAATCCGGCGAGATCACATCTGTTCCCGGATCTGCGAAGTCCGTATCCTGATTTTCCTGCGTATCAGCTGCGCCGTCTTCCCCTGGGAACTGTGCACTTTCCATCAGGTCATTCACTTCATCGAGGATGTTTCCTTCTGTTTCTTCCATTTCTTCTCCCTGTATTGCCTGCTCCTCCCACCGGGAAGTAAGGCCGGTAAAATCGCGGATGAGTGAAAGCCCATATCTCTCCTCCATATACTGAAGTACCTGTTCGCGGAAGGCCTGTCCGTTTAAATCTGTCAGATACTGGATTCCCGTAATCTCCTGTTCCATACCAGCAGTGCCATAATAGTGCATCCTTCCGATCAGCCTTTCATCGCTGTATTCTCCCGTCCCGTAACTTCCCTCTATGGCAAATACATGATAGTCCTCCAGAAGCTTTCTGTGGTATTCTCCAAACACCGAGAACGCCGCCCTGTCTGCCGCGAGACGGTTCAGATTCTTCGTCGTATGTATGACAGAAACTTCAAGAATCCCCAGCACAAAAGACACCATAAGTATAAAAACGATACTCAGGAATGCCGTGATCTCCGCTTTCTTCATAGTCAGATCCCCGAACTCTCCGATACGATCTTATCGAATATCGTATTGATCAGATCGATCAGCTGATTTTTGAAGATTAGCAGCAACGCGATCACGATGACAAGGATCAGGACAAGTTCGATCACCGTGATCCCCGACACATATCGATGCCGCATATAGATTTCCTTCCATTTCTTTTTGACAGACCCTGTTTTCTGTTTTAATCTTGTTATGATTTTTCCCAATAACCTTTCCTCCTTTTTTCTGTTATCAGATCTGTATGGAGAAGAACGCCGGAATGATAACGATCGCAAACACGATGATAAGCATAAGGAACATCGGGATCATCAGTTTTGTTCCGGCTTCTTCTCCAAGTTTCTTCGCCAGATTCTTTCTGTCTTCAAATGCTTCTTCCGCTTCTCGCCCCAGTATCTCTGTGAGTCCTCCCGAGCCTTTTCTCAGATTCTGGGCAAGCAGGGTCCCGAACTTTCTGTAGGAAGATACATTGCAGCGCATACCGTATTTTTCGTAGCATTCGCCTTCCGGTATGCCTCCTCGTATCTGGTGCATGGCATATACCATCTCATCGTATGCTTTTCTTCCTGCTTTTCCCGACTGCTGCTTTTCATAATCCCGGGCAATCATAAACCAGGCCCTCCTGATGGTCATACCTGCACGTATATACAGATTGAACTTATTAACGATCTTAGGATAATCCAGCGTCATCTGGCGGATCTGCTTTTTCTCTTCTTCCTTTTTCCTTTGGTTATCTGACACGATGAGCATAAACGCCGCTCCCACGCCGAGGATAAGAATTGCTCCTGCCCTGGTCTCTGTCCCGTAATCCCACTGGAGTACTTCACCGTTTACCTGATCGGGAAGAACCATGTAGTTTTCTGTACCAGTCTCTTCATCTGCCCGGATGACGCTGTTCTCAACATCTTTCATCAACTTTTCATCACTGCTTAAAACCGGCTGAAATACCTTAATGTAGAATTCATGAGATGCTTTCTCACCTTCATATGACATCACAGCCGTCAGCTTAACGACAGTCCCTTCTTCTGTCAGGCTATCCTCCTGAATACATCCCCGGCTGTCGATCACGTCATATCGGTCCGGCTGCCACGAAACTGCTATGCCCGCATCGGGAACTTCTGTGATCAGGTCAAGGTCATATCTCACTTCGTCAAGACTTTCATTTTCTCCGAGGATCAATGTCTCAAGTTTCTCACCTGTATCTTCAAATGCTTTTTTCAATTCTTCCTCATTATATTTTCGGCCGGAAACTGAAATATTCATCTCCTCTTCTTTATCTCCGATCCGGACTTTCATCCCGTGGGTCTGGTCTTTTCCGTCTGCATCTCTCTCAAGAATCTTTTCCCCGTTTTCATTTGTCCTGATTTCCCTGCTGTTATCCCACATGTATACACATACAAAGCAGACCACAGCAGCTGCTGCCAGTATTCCCGCTTTTAAATAAACCGGATTCTCTCTGACCGTCTTCTTAATTCTTTTCCATATCATTTCTGCTCCTTTGCTCACACATCGATCCGAATGATCCTTCTTCCAATACAATAAGCCGCAATATATACACACAGACATACTGTCATAATGATCATCCCCGCCATATTTCCGTACAGTACACTCAGGAATTCCCCGAAAGTCAGCTTCATATAAAGAATGATCGCAAACGGAACAGCGCACATGATCTCAAATTCCAGTTTATTCGAGGCGATCATCGTCTGGATCTCTTTTTCCGTATCAATTTTTCCGCTTATGATCCTGACCGCGTTCCTTATGATCGTGATGCTGTCTCCTCCGCTTTTCTTTGCCGCTGCAAATACATTTACAAAATCTTCTACATCTTCCTGACCTGTGCGCTCCGCAAATTGCTCAAGTACCCCGGCTACCGGCATTTTCAGTTCAAGCTGATGTGTCATCCTGTCATATTCCTTTCGAATCCTGGATTCTTTATCATACAGAGGGACCAGCTCCCGGCTCACTTCACGTATTGCATTTTCCAAAGAGTATCCCGCTTTCAGTACTGCCGCCATTTCCTGTATACTGTCACGGAACTGCA
>DYCJ01000006.1:11986-17571 GCA_019418195.1 Clostridiales bacterium
GAACTGCACCCTGAACTGCTGCTCTTTCTTCCCCGCCGTATCCCGGATCCAGTCTCTCATATACAGGAACCATACCGGGATGAGAAATGGAGCTGCCGCAAATGTACCGTAGAAAACATATAATATCAACAGAAAGACTGCCGTCGTCTTTATTACTCCAAGGATATACTCAGACTTCTTTATATCCTGCAGCCACAAGTTTCTCCCTGTTTTTGATCTCGCCAGCTTTCACAAGGCTTCCTTCAATTTTTTCATCCTTCATCCCCTCCTCTCTGAATTCATACAAAGTCTCTGTCCTGATCCTGCCGTCCCTGCAGTCAAGTACTTCCTCAACCTTAAGGACTCTCCTGCTCTTATCCCGAAGCCGTCCCAGATGGATAATGATATCCAGTGCAGAGGCGATCTGCCTCTGGATTGCCTGGAGCGGAAGATCAATCCCCATCATCATCATAGTCTCAAGTCTGTGGAGCATATCGGCCGGATTATTGGCATGTCCGGTAGACATAGAGCCGCTGTGTCCGTTCAGCATTGCCGAAGAGATCATATCCACAGTCTCCTCGCCCCTTACTTCCCCGACAATGATCCGGTCCGGCCTCATCCTGAGAGCCGAGCGGATCAGATCCCGGATCGTCACCGCGCCTTCCCCTTCCAGGTTGGCGCCTCTGGCCTCCAGACGCACCAGATTATCCACACCCTGTATCTGTAATTCGGCATTGTCCTCGATGGTTATGATTCGCTCCTCCTTGGGAATATAATCCGACATTGCATTGAGAAATGTGGTCTTCCCGGCTCCGGTCCCGCCACTGACAAAGATGTTATATTTTGCTTCCACAAGTCGGCGGATAAACTCTGCCGCCTCTCTCGTAAGGCTTCCCATCCGGATAAGCTGCTCCATCGTGATCGCTTCTGACGGAAATTTCCTGATCGTCATGATCGGTCCGTTCACAGCGACCGGTTTTAATACTACGTTGACACGGGACCCGTCTCTCAGCCTGGCATCCACAACAGGCGAAGATTCATTCACATACCTGTTTGTCTCCCCTACGATCTGCTGAATGACATCGCAAAGCCTCTCTTCTGAGATAAAATGTCTGTCCGTGCGGTACAGCCTTCCGCCTTTCTCATAGAAAATATTCTCTGTTCCGTTCACCATGATCTCTGTTATGGAATCATCCTCGATCAGATCCTGAAGAATATCCAGGCGTCGAAATGCATTAAATAATTCCCTGCTGATACGTATCTTCTCGCTCAGAGGCAGGAACTCCTCTTCCGCCGCCTCCTCGATGACTGCAAGGATGATCTCCTGAAGTTCTTCCTCCCCCGTTTCCCTTGTCATGTCCAGACGGAGCATTACTTTTTCATACAGCAGTTCCGACTTTATCATTGCGCTGTCCCAGCCCTTTCCGTATCATGACGCTTCTTCTGCATCTGCTTTTTCACTGTACGGCTCAGGATATCCCCGTACCCTGTTGTCCGCAGATTTCTCTCGTATTGTTCCAGCTTGGCCATAGCCGCACTCTCCCGGATATAGGGCGTATAGACTCTTGAGCAGTTCCGCAGGATATCATAGAGTCCGTCAATGCAGTCCCCCAGGTCCAGAATGACTACTTCGTAAATACACTTTTCAAGGATCTGATCGAACAGACTGATCCATTCTTCTCCTCTGACTGATCTCATATCTGACTCATTTTCCATCGGCATGATGAAATCCATCCCTCCCAGTCTGCCTGCCATAGAGCTGATCTTAAGTCCGTGATCTGCTCTCTCCTGTTTCATGCAATAGATCAGATCTCCCAGATCGTATTCTGTCTCCTCCGGAAAATAATAACCGCCGCCTGCATATCCCTCCAGGTTGATATAAAGTACCGGTACCTGCTCCGAGAGCTTCTCTCCCAGCCGTATTGCAAATCTTGTCTTTCCTATCCTGTGCACAGGTGAATACACACCGATCAGCCCTCTCGTCTGCAGGCTGCCCCGGAAATCAGCACTCTTGGTTTTATCCTGTAAATCCACAGCTTCCGGCTCGTCCCGGATACGTTTCCTGCCATTTTTCTGTACGGAAATACGTCTGTCCTGTATCTTGATCCCGCTTTTGATCTGACTTAATATCTGACTTGCAGACTGATAACGAAATATGGGGATCACATTATTCTCCGCACGCTCTTTCATTATGTCTGTAAGTACAAAAATCCTTTGTACCTTAGACAGATCATCGATCTTTTCCCTGTATTTCTCCCCGATCAGCAGGGCCTCTGTCTCTTCTGCCCCCATAAATTCCAGCATTTTTGCAGGATCGTGAAAAAGATGGAACTGATACTCTCCCGAGAGCTGTTCCGACAGGATTGCAAAAAGATGTTCGATGTAATCCTCCTGCTCATCACAGACTACAAAACTGCCTGACACATTTCTTCTCTTTTCTTCTGACATAATCTGAATTTTGCCGCGATCTCCTGCAGCACGAATAAAGATAATGAATGCCGGCTTTCCCTCAGGCCGACATATTGACACCGCTTGCTTTCCCTCAAAAGCCGGTGTGACATCAGGTGAATTCCTGTTGTGTAAGACGCATTATAAATGGCGGATTTTAATTTGTCCAGAGCAAAAATAAAATCCGCCGATTTTTGTAAAAAACTCACAAAATCTGATAGCACATAATCCCGTAAAGGAGCCCGACGCCCGGAATTCCGAGGGTTCCGGATGTCAAAAAAGACACTGCGTTCAGTCCCACATTAATTGAAGAATCAGGCGGGATCACATACTGATTTATAAAAAATATCAGAGCCATTCCCACTGCCGCCCGTATAAAAAAATTTACTGCGGCCGATATGATTTTCTTTCCCAAATGATCCGCACCCTTTCCTGTCATCTCTATACCACTGCAATGATTTCCGCCCCGTCAGTGATACATCCTGATACAGTTTATCCCGGACCCCGGCTATTTATTCTCTCTCTGACAGCCATTCTTCCGCTGCTTTTCCTGCGGCTGCACGGGAATAATTCCACTCACGCAGAGACATTCTCTGATTCTCTCCGCTTATCTCCTTAAAATAGTTTTCCACATCTGTCGCCATGCCGCTGCCTTTTATATCCTGGACATCGATACGGGCAATCTCTCCGGCCGCATCTTCCGACAAGCCATACATCAGATAATACAGATCCGTTTCTTCCTCATCCTGCGCATTTTGGATATTATACCGCGCAATCATGGCATCCGGATGGCTGAAAGAAAACAGGATATAACAGACGGACACAACCGCGGTGATATAGCGGAACAGCATAAAATCTTTTTTGAAAATACTGTATATCACGCCGAAAAAGATGATCATAAGTACTGCAAGGAACCAGAGCACAAGCACTCTCAGAAAACTGAGATCATATTCATTCACATAAAGTACCATACGATATGCCGCTGAAAGTATCATGATGCAGGTACATACGGAAATCACGGTGAGCAGGGTTTTCAGCATCCTGTTGTCTTCAAATATTTTTGCACACACAAGTACTGTCACAAAGTTGATAATGCTGACAAGTAAAAGCTGCCAGAATCCCTGATGTGCATACTGTGAATAAGTGACTCCCTCAGGCAGACCGGAATCCAGTCTGAGAAACAGAAATAAAATCTGGATTCCTGAGTAGAACACATACACCGCCGCCATGATCCCTGTAAAAGTTATCCCCGTGATATAATTGGAACTTCCCGTTTTTTTCACATCTTTTCCGCCCAGGTTCATTTTGAAGAGACCTGCAAAAAAAGCATACAGAGAAGCCATGCCAAACAAAAATGTAAAAGCAATGCCGATGAAATTTCCAAAGTCAATATTCCTCATAAAACGGAACGGATTCAGGAACCGGAAAAGTCCGTTGAAAATCTGTAAAAATATTTTATCTGACATCATGAGCAGAGGGAGTACAATGATGAGCATAAGCAATGCCGCCAGTATTCCCAGCAGTACGGGACCGGCATTCTTCCATTTCATTTTCCGGGCACCGGTATTTTCTTTTGGAGTATCCTCAGTACAGTCTGCCCCGTCAGCTTTGATTTTAACTTCAGTATTTTTTCTGTTTCCGCGGAAAAGTTCGCCCACGGATATGATCCATGTCCACAGCATGATAAAGAACTTTTTCACATATTCCGTAAATCCCCATTCACTGTCTTTATATAACTGATGCGCCATTCCCATCATAAAGAGAAGGATGATCCCCACACTGTTGAAAAAATGGAAAAACCCGCTGTCCGTCAGCACTGTGGATATCCCAAGCAGCAGAATACCCACAAAATACCTCAGAGTTCCTTTTTGAAAAGTTATCCCGGCTTTCCTGAGGAAAAGTACGGAAAACCAGAGTGAAACCGCCGTTATCACCGGAAATGTTATCCCCGAAAGATTGCGGTACAGACAGAATGTAAATAATACTCCGTAGATCAGACTCATGATGAGAAACCATCTGCGTTTCTCCCTCATCCTCTGAATAAAGATGCTATCCATTTTCATCCTCCTTTACATACTCAAGGATATCTCCCGGCTGACAGTCAAGAGCCTTGCATATCGCATCCAGTGTGGTAAACCTCACCGCTTTCGCCTTGTTATTCTTTAATATAGACAGATTCGCCATAGTAATATCCACTTTATTTGCAAGCTCCGTCACACTCATTTTTCTCTTAGCCATCATGACATCAAGATTTACTACAATTGCCATTTTTGTCTCCTCCTATATCGTCAGATCATTCTCTTCCTTATAACGTACCGCTTCGGAAAATACGAGACTCAGCACATGGCTGAATATTCCCGCGATAAAGAATGTGAGGACAATGATAAATGTGGCGGGCGTCGGAAGGATAAATACCTTGATAAGAAAGAGCACTGCTATTACAAATGCAGCTTTCCCCATTACTTTGAGGCTTTTTGTATTACTGTCCACAAAGCAGTTTCTTTCTAAGACCGTAGTTATCATCTTTTTCAACCGCCATACAATAATAAGCCCGCAGACTGCAGATAAGAAAAAGACGATCAGCATGGAAATATAATGATCCGCAAAATCAGCGGAGTAATATTTTCCTGCGAGCTTCAGTGTATAGGGAAGTGATACTGCCACAAGGATACCTGAGTAGAACATGAAATTCAGCAGGTACTTTGTGAATATGACTATCCTTTTCTGATCCATAATGACATCTCCTTTAAATGTATTAGTAAAATCTGGTATCTGAGTGTATTATATGGTGTGGTAATATTATTTGTCAATATATTTTTATTGATTTTCGATAAATTAGAGTTGTTTTTCAATAAAAAATGGTAAATTGCAAGCCGAGAGTCCCGTTTGTATTCCAAAACTCCCGTTTTGTAATTTAAAGTCCTGTTTTGTAAGCGAGATTCCCGCTTTGTAAATGAAAATCCCGTTTTGTAAGCAAGATTCCCGGATTTTCATTCGCACATGGATATGTTATAATACGTTCAGCAATAAATTTGCACACAACAACCAGAGATCAATTCCCTCTCGAAATTTTTGTATTCGGAGAATCCATCCCTGTTTTGGTTGGATATAATTGTTCTCTTCTGGCGGCATTCTGCAAATTTATCTGTTACCTTTTG
>DYCJ01000006.1:17581-21608 GCA_019418195.1 Clostridiales bacterium
CGGCGGCAACCGGTGAACACCCAAGTTTCCTAAGCACATCTTCTCCGTAATAAAAGCTGAACGCTTCGTATGGGCTGCGGTCGTTCAGCTTTTTCCTTTTATATGAATTAATATGATCCATCATCAGGAAAATGTCTTCCTGTGTAAGATCATCAAAGCTGCTTCCTTTGGGCAGGATGCGCCGTATCAATTCATGGTTCACTTCACAGGCACCTTTTTGATATGGAGCACTTGGATCGCAATAAAATACGTTCGTTCTTTTACAGGGAACTGTGTCGCGACGCTCAATTTCTTTTGGATTCGAGAACTCACTCCCGTTGTCTGTCAGAATAACCGGGAACAAACGGCTGAACGTCTTGGGCCCGAGGACTTTATCTAACAGATTTATGATCCGTATAACAGAAGCAGACGTATTTGCATCCCGCAGGAAAGCCAGCATTAAACTGGTTTCAACAAAATGTATGGTAAGCAGACACTTGCCTCCCACACGTCCGATCACGCTATCCATTTGTACAATAGTCGTTTCCGGATGATCTCCCAGATACTTTTGAAAGTCAGCGTAGTTCCGTCCAATGCGGCACCCCCTGTCAACCTTGAATTCAGGCTGTTTATAGCGGGGACGGTATTTGACTTTGCGGGGAAGATCAATGTTCCTGATGTCAAAAAGCTGAGCATCAACATAGTTATACAAGGTCTTCTCACTGCACATCAGCTCATCAACGTGATCCAGATAGATTTGATGAATCGACTGCCCGTTTTTGACCAGAGGACTGATAATCCGATTGATTCTGGCTATATCATCTTCGTTTGACAGAATTCCTGTTCGGGCTTCTGAAATCACTTGATGTGCCCTTTCATGTGCGTCTGCCGGATCATAAATACGCTTCAGCAGTGTGCATTTCGGAAGCCTGACGCATCCATTACAAACATAAGGCGGTTTATTTTTGACAGAACAAACGTCCTCTTTAAAATCCGGACAATGAAGCGTGCACTCAGAGCACAAACTGCATTTATACGCTGACTGATGAGTGCAACTCGTTCCGCACAGTTTTTTTGCTTTGCATGTAGTGCGGAATTTACAAGGATTGTAAGGATATCCGGGACGACCGCTTTTCTTGTCATAGGAATATTTTTTAATCTCCTTGGCGATTGTTGTACGGTCTTTCCCAAGCTCTTTTCCGATTGCTCCAAAGGAGGCATTCTCCTGAAGGCGTTGTGCAATGATCATTCGATCTTCATATGATAAAAACTTTGACATGGTGGCTCCTTTCCCGCCGCCAGAGATCAAAGCATAACAGAAAAGAGACCAACTATCCAGTCAGTCTCATTTCATTTGTAAAAGAAAATCCATACCTTTCTTTTGCATCAATAAGTATTCACTTTTCACACTTATCCGGGATAGCAGGTATGGAATCTCGGATTACAATTGAGGATAAAAAAAAGAGTGAAATGATACTTTTAGGGGTGATACTTTTAAAAAAAGACTGCCGCATATGTATTCATCATTTGCGACAGTCTTATCATTTTACAATCTGCTCTCTATTTTATTTACATATTTTTTCAGAAGTATCGCCCACTCTGAAATGTTTTCTTCATTAAAATGAGTGGCAATACCGCTCACACTGATTGCTGCATATACTTTTTTACTTCGGTTTAATATAGGCATCGAGATACATTTAATCCCAAACTCGTGTTCCATATCATCGATCGCATATCCTCTCTGCCTGGTACGCACAAGTTCTTCATATAATTTATCTTTATCAGTGATACTGTTCTCTGTGAACGCTTCTAACTCCTGATGATCCAGATAATCTTTTATCTCCTGCTCTCCCATATACGACAGCATTGCTTTTCCGAGACCGGTACAATACATCTGTGCACGTTCTCCTAAGATCGATCTCATCAACTCTACTGAATCTGCCGGATACATTGCTTCAAGATACAATACCTCCTCACGATAAGGAACTGCCAAATAAACCCGTTCACCTGTCTGATTTGCAAGGTCCTGCATATACGGCATAGCAATCTTTGTGATCGAATATGTATCGCCAAGCGCCTTGCTCAGATTGAAAATCTGAATACCCAAACAGTATTTTCCCGATGCTTCATCCTGCTCCAGATATTCCATTGCCTTTAACGTTGAAAGTATGTTGTGTACCGTACTTTTATACAAGCCAAAATGTTCACTTATCTCAGTTACGCCAAGTATCGGTTTTTCCGTAAAATAGTTAAGTATCTCTAAGGCTTTCTGGAGGCTTTTAACTTTAATTTCAGTATTATCCGTCATCTGCCCCTCCCACATTTTTGTTCTCCTGTACCGAACACCGTTTGGAATATTATACCATTTAACATAGGCATATTCAACGCAACACCGCCGAATTTATACTATTTCCGACAGATTTATACTAATCTGTTTTCCGGTTCTCTGCCTTCAAATACAGCCAGCAGTGCTCTTGCAGTCACAACAGATGTCGTCTCACAATTTTCGAATGTCTCAGCAGATACATGAGGCGTAGCAATGTAATTATCATATTTAAACAAAGGTCCTGATAAATCGATCGGTTCATGCTCAAATACATCTGTCCCGAAGCCGGCTACTTTTCCTGATTCCAAAGCTTCAGCCATATCAGCTTCGTTTACAATACTTCCTCTTGCGGTATTCACAATATATACTCCATCTTTCATCTGTTGTATTGTCTCTTTATTTATAAGATGCTTTGTCTCATCCGTTGCCGGAAGATGGATGGAAATAATATCAGATTCTTTCAGTACTTCTTCCTGAGAAACAAGTCTTACTCCTAATTTATCTGCTGCTTCCTGATTCGGATATTTGTCATATGCGATCATTTCGGGTCCAAAGCCCGCAAGCCTCTGCGCTACATTTCTTGCAATAGCACCAAATCCAAGAAAACCTATAGTTCTGCTTTTGAGTTCATGGAACATTGGCCTCGGCCACTCGCCCTTCCTCACGGCACTATTCATTTCAGGTATATTCCTGATCAGCGAGAGCAAAAGCGCTACTGCCTGTTCTGCAACAGCAGAAGAATTTATCCCCGGGCTGTTACATACGATGATACCATGTTCTTTTGCTGCGTTCAGGTCAATATTATCCACTCCTACTCCGAAACGCGCCATACCTTTCAACTTCGGTGCAAGCTTGAATACATCTTCATTCCAATCATCGACGCCGACTACAACTCCATCAATATCCTCCACGATTTCTTTAAGTTCATCAAATGTATATGGTCTTCCGTGCGGATTTTCAATGATCTCACAGCCTGCATTTTCAAGGATCTTCTTTCCTGCCTGACAATATTTGGAATAATTCGTTGCAGTCACTAATACTTTCATATCATGCTCCTATCTGTTTTCTCATATAATCTGTCAGTCTCATAAGCTGTTCTACTTCAAGTTTTCCCGTGTCATTTAACAGAGCTGCATCTTTCGTTCTGGTATAAATAGAACTGAAATTTCCCATCTTCTGCTGGGCATACTTTGCATTGACCGGATATACCTGTCTTTCGATAAGGGAAGCTGTCGTAAGAAAATCTGCCAGTATCCTTGCCTTTTCAGGCTCTTTATCATAATTTTCGCACAGCCATACATATAAATCTGTATGGAAATTAGCCATAACACCACTGAATCCGCTGCACCCCATCTCAAGTGTTTCAAGAAGAGTAGAGGAATTTGCGTTGAATAGTTTTAAATGGCTTCCCTCTATCTGCTCAAGTTTTGCCCTGATGTTTTCGATACTGCAGCTTGTATCTTTGATAAAATAGAATCTTCCCGTATCTGCACACCACTTCAACAATTCCGGTGAGATAATGCGTTTATACGGATACGGACATTCATAAAATCCAAGTGCCAGATCCTCCGGAAGTTTATCCAGAAGTTTTTTCAGATTTTCAAGCCAGATTTCATCACTTTCATCTTCTTTTGCCAGAAGATTTGTGATCATTATCACTGCATCCACACCTGTTTTTGCAATCGCATTGAGTTCCTCTGCCTGATCTTCAAGGGACTCTGA
>DYCJ01000006.1:21618-26444 GCA_019418195.1 Clostridiales bacterium
CCGGCACTCTTCCTGCTGCTCTTTCTTTTACAAATGAGGCGATTTTCACCCTCTCTTCAAGTGACAGAAAGAACATCTCGCTGGACTGGCAGTCTGCAAACAGACCTGCCACTCCATTCTCTATGTACCAGTCTACAAGTTTTCCAAGAGATTCATAATCTACTGAATTATTGTCTGTAAACGGAGTGAGCATCACCGGCCAGACTCCGTTGTTGAAAATTTTTTCCATAGTTTTCTTCCTTTACTTTTCATACTCATTCAGAATCTTTTCAGCCTCTGTCATCTGTTGATCTGACAGACTCATGCTCATCTGCTGCATCCAGCGGCTTCCTCGTCCATATATCTCTGTAGCCGCTTTAATTGCTGCATTTCCATTCCCAAACTTATGGATCAGCCTGTAAAGTTTATTAATCTGTACCTGACACGCTTTAATTTTTTCCGTATCTCCATTTTTGAACGCATGATACATTTCTACATAAGGCTCGACCCTGACATTGCTCAGACCAGATACTACTCCGTCTCCGCCTGCTAAAAATGTTGCACCGCACAGATAATCTTCTCCCTGTATCCATGCAAATTTTCTATCTTCCCTCGCAAACAACCCTCTTGTAAAGTTCATAAAGTTACCGGAAGAATCTTTTACTCCTGCAATATTTTCCATTGCAGAAATCTTTTTTATAGTCTCAGGCTGTATGTAATTATGCGTGGTTGACGGAATATTATATACGATCACAGGAATTTTGGATTTTTCTGTTATCATTCTATAATGTTCATATATATCATCCTGAGAAGCGGCATGATAGTAAGGTGCTGTTGCAACAATATAATCCGGTCCACATTCCTCTATCTCTTTCATCTCTTCAATAACTGCTCTTGTATTAGAATTGATAAGTGCCGCACATAGAAATACACTTCCGCCTGCTATATTTTTTATAGTATTTAATATCTGTTTCTTTTCTTCCGTTTTAAGATAAGCTCCTTCACCTGTGCCGCCACATATAAATAATCCCTGAACCCCTGAATCCAGCAGATATTTCGTCTGCTTTTCAAGCAGTTTCACATCCAACATCCCATCGCGGGTAATCGGTGTTACGATTGCCGGTATGATTCCGTGTAGTCTTTTATCACATTCTGACATTTTTGCTCCTTTCACTCCAGTGGTCTTACAGTAAAATCGTATCTTCCTGAACTGATATGATATACAACATATTTATCCTCTTCTCTAAGATAACTGATTTCATCAACCTCTCTGCCGTTTTCTCCATTCCAGCAAATATTTCCGCTCTCTGTTATCTCTATCTTATTCCAGGAATTTTTCGGTATATATATTTCAGCAGATGTATTTCCCGGAATTTCCACGCTATATTTCAATTCATTCTCATTCCTCTTCCATGAAGAGACTATCATTCCTCTGACAGACCGTATTGATGCGGAAGCGTATGGCAGATTACCGGACATAACCGGTTTCAATACAATATTCTTAAACCCTGAGCTATCTTTCTCCATGGCGATACCAGCCAGTATTTTATAAAAATATACATCTACACTTCCTGCAAATGGATGGCTGTGGGAATTAAAGCATTTATCATTGTTGAGATATTCCCATCTTTCCCAAAGTGTGGTAGCTCCTTCCTTCTCTATTTGATATCCAAACGACGGGAAAGAGGTCTGTGTGATCAGCCTGTAAGCCAAATCTTCATATCCATACTTAACAAGCACATCAAACATAAATTTGAGTCCCACAACTCCTGTATTAATATGCCATGCCCTCGTAACTTCCAGATCTTGTACCAGTGTCTCAAGCACTTCTTTCTCATTTTCTTCTGGTGTAATATCAAGATACAGAGGAAGAAGATTAGAAGTCTGACTACTGGAAGAATACAGGGTCGCATATCTTTTCATTACCGCTGGTCTCTGATCTTCCGGAAGTACATTCAGCCATGACTGTATCTTTTCTGCCAGTTCTTCATCAGAAAATCTGGAAGCCGAATATCTGTCTCCTTTTAAGAATCTTCTATTAAATGCATCAGCAGCCTTTCTTGAGATATTCATATACTTATCTGCGATATCCTGCTTTCCGATCTGTTCTGCCATCTTCGCTGTCATAAGCGCATCATGACAGTAATACCATGTAGATGTAATTTCAAATGGAGTATCAACCGGATTTGCATGCATCGGCGGGCACCAGTCTCCAAACAGGCCAAAAGATACAATACCATCTTCATCTTCCTGACTTCCAAGATAATCAACCCATTTTGTCATTGCATCAAGGCTTTCTTCAATAATTTTCTTATCATCATAATAATGACTTACGATCCAAGGAAATTCTACGCATGCCGTTGCATAAGTAGGATCCGCCGGATAGCAGCTCCAGTAAGCAGGCGACACACCTGCAACACTTCCTGTATCAAGCTGAGACTCTCTGATATCTCTCTCAAATTTACTGTAAAACTGCGCCATATCAAAATTATAAACAGCTGCTTCCGCAGAAAGCTGGGCATCTCCTACCCATCCCATTCTTTCATCTCTCTGACAGCAGTCAGTAGGAACGCTGTGAAGATTACTCACCTGTGTCCATATATAGTTGGAATGTATCTTATTGATCAGCTCATTTCCACAGCTGAAACTTCCTATCCTTTCAACTGATGAGTGGACGACTCTTGCCTCTACTGTATCAATCGATGGGGTCCCCGGATATCCTCTCAACTCTATGTATCTAAACCCATGATAAGTAAAGTGAGGTTCATAAATCTCAATCCCGTCTCCTTTACAGATATATGTGTCAAGAGCTTCTGCATTTCTGTTTGTATTCGGGCAGAGCATACCTGTCTTTTCATCTTTCAGCTCGGCATAGTGCACCGACACTGTATCTCCCGGTTTTCCCTGTACTGTCAGGTGTACCCATCCGGCAAAGTTCTGTCCAAAATCATAAAGGTATACTCCCGGTTCCGGCTGAGTCATAGATATCGGCATACGTGGTTTGATCACCTTTATCACCGGAAATGTTCCCTGAGAGGAAAGTTTTCCCATTTTCTCCTCTACAAGATCAGGAAACTCCCACACATTGTCATCGAAATCCGGCATATCCCAGCCGTCCTGTTCCAGTCTTGCATCATACCTCTCTCCATCATAGATATCATCAAATACGATTGGTCCAGTTGAAGTTTTCCATGATAGATCCGATACAATGATATCTTCTGTTCCATCTTCATATGTTATATACTGCTGATAATAAAGCACCGGAGACGGACCGTATTTTTTTAATGGATGCCAGTTCTTCTCAATGGTACTCTCATATGGTGAATAACGTCCATTTCCAAGCATGACTCCTATGGCATTCTTCCCATTATTCATATTTTCGGTTACATCATACACCGCATAGAGCACTGTCTGGTCAAAATCTGTCCATGCCGGATCAAGTACATGGTCTCCTATTTTCTTCCCGTTCATATACAATTCATAATATCCGAGGCCAGAAATATAAACTCTCGAACTTTTAACTGTCTTATTAACATCCATTTCCTTTCTAAAAAGATTTCCTCCGCGGATCCACGATGCTTTCCACTCTTCTTCTTTTAATATGGCTGTTTCAAAGCTGCAGTCTTCTGTTTTGTATTCTTTATCTTCTTTATCCCAAATATTAAGCTGCCAGGTATATTTTGTGCGCGATTTTAATTCTTTTCCAGAGTATTTTATATTTACTGTCTCATCACTTTCTACTTTACCTGTATCCCAGACGCATTCTTTATTATCATCATGTACTCTGATCTGATAGTATTTTTGTCCTGCCCCTCTTTTTTCCGCTTTAATATTCCAAGAAAATCTGGGTTCCTTAGTATCAATCCCTAAAGGATTGATTCCATATTCACATTTTTTATCAAGAATCTTAATTGTTGTCATTTTATATCTCCTTTTTTATCCCTTTACTGCTCCTGCTACCATACCTTTAACAAGATATTTCTGTAAAAATATCATTACGATACATATTGGAATTATGATGCTCACAACACCGGCTGCCGATAAAGTCCAGTAGGAAAGATCTTCAGCTCCATACTGACCGATTGCGACCGGAAGTGTCATTGCATTTCTCTGCGTCAATATCAATGCAAAAAGATACTCATTATACGACAGAAGGAATGTAAATATCGATGCAGTAGCTATACCTGGTTTTGCAATTGGAAGAATTACTTTTGTCACTGTCTGTACCATATTACAGCCGTCAATCCTCGCCGCTTCATCCAATTCCGGCGGTATTGTTATAAGGAAACCTCGCATCAGCCAAAGAGCAAATGGTTGATTAGACGCCACTACAATAACAACCAAAATAGTTTTTGTATCTGCCAAACCAAGGTTTGTTGCAATTATAAAATATGGAATGGCAAGCAACATCTGTGGAAACATCCTTAACAGCAGTGTAGAATTCAAAAGTTTCGTTGCAAATTTTCCTCCGTTTCTTATCAAACCATACGCCCCTAAAGTTGCCGTAGGTACAGATATCAATACACAACATCCAGTTACAATAAGAGTGTTTTTCAGATATTCTGTAAAACCTCTTTCTACCCACAAAGAATAAAAATTATCAAATATCGGAGTATAGATCCAATCAAATGATGTTGAAAAGGCGTCTACCGGCTGTTTCGTTGCTATCATAAATGCATAGATAAGCGGAAATACCGAAACAAGAGCGATGATAATTAATACAATATAACTGAAAGCTACAACAGCTCTTCTTTTCTTTTTCATCAATCCACCTCCTTAGCCTTTAAAACTTTCATTATCAATCCTATAATTAATGCAAGTATTATCAGAGTTATGACTCCGATTGC
>DYCJ01000060.1 GCA_019418195.1 Clostridiales bacterium
CTTATATCATGAAAACGAAATAAACATTAAGAAAGAGGAAATCATCATGAAGAAGAGTAATTTTGTGGCAATGATCTTAGGAACGATCGGAGGGATACTGTTTGCGCTGGGAATGTGCATGGCGCTGATCCCCGAGTGGAATGCCTTTAACCAGGGAGTTGTACTGGGCGTGATCGGTGCAGTGGTACTGCTGATCATGGTCCTTATATGGAGAAAGATGGAGAATAAGAGCCCGGTCAAGCTGTCAGGAAAAATGATAGGAACTGTCCTGCTGGGAATCGTAGGAGCACTTACTCTTGGAATTGGAATGTGCCTGACGATGGTTTGGAGCAATATGATCATTGGAATCATAGTTGGAATTGTTGGCGTCATCCTGTTGCTGTGCCTGATTCCGTTGACAAAAGGGCTGAAATAAAACATATCGCCTGAAATGATGAAGAAGAAAGAAATAAATCATCTGTTAGTTTATCTGGTGGCTGCAGTCGTCTGCGTTTTGGCCGTCATACAGTCACAGCAGAATATACTGCCGCAGTTGACAGGAATTATAGTATACATCCTTGCTGCTGCTTCATTGGTTGCAGCCTGTATGTGTATATACAGGGACTTAAGGAAAGGAATTATAGAAAAACTGCTCCTGCTGTTGAATCTGGCTCTGAGCGGAGTCGTTCTGCTGACCATAGCCAAAGGAACAGCAAAGACACACTCAGAAATCATGGTGATATCTATAGCGGCGTATACGTTTTATAAGATAACAATGGCTGTGATCAATATGGTCAAAGTAAGGAAGATGCAGTCGCCAAGCCTGATCACAATACGAAACATAGGTGTGGCTGACGCTCTGGTATCCATGCTTACGCTGCAGACAACGATGCTGGCTTCAGCTTGCCCAAGGAGCCGGAACAAATCTTATCATGGGACAGGCAATGGATTTGCTGGACGGGGTTCTCGATAGAGACACGACGGAAGAGTCAGACGAGTATCCTTGAGAAGATGGCGAGAATGGGAATGCCGCCTACAAGAGAGAACATTGAGAACAACCTGAACGACATTGCCGGGATCCGGGTGATATGCTCTTATATAGATGATATTTATCTCCTGGCAGATGCTCTGACAAAGCAGGACGACATCCGGCTGATCAGGAGAAAAGATTATATCAGCAACCCGAAACCGAACGGTTACCGCAGCCTTCATCTGATCGTCAGCGTCCCGATCTTCTTTGCAGAGTCCACGAAAGAAGTAAAGGCGGAGGTACAGATCCGGACCATCGCCATGGACTTCTGGGCAAGCCTGGAACATCAGATCAAGTATAAGAAAAATGTGGAGCATGCAGAGAAGGTGATCGCCCGCCTGAAAGAGTGCGCAGATGAGATCGCACATGTGGATGAGACGATGCAGGAAATCCGGATGGAGATGGACAACATAAAAGAAGAAACTACGGATGTGGAAGCGTTGTATGAAAAGCTCAAGAAAATAGATATCAATTTTATGTAAGAAAAGTCCGGTTATAGGATGAACCTATAACCGGGTATTTTTTTTGCGTATTAGCAGGAATATATATACTGTGATAGGATGAATCAAGCAACAAAAGAACTATAATATACCGATAATCGTTTTAATAAACGATCGGACGAAAATGGAGGAGACTGACATGACAGACATCAGAAATTCACAGAACTGGAGCTTTGAGACAAAACAGGTACATATCGGACAGGAGCAGCCGGATCCGGCAACAGGGGCAAGAGCAGTTCCGATCTATGCATCAGCATCTTTCGTGTTTGATGACTGTCAGCATGCGGCGGACCGCTTCGCTCTGAAGGATTCGGGAAACATATACGGGAGACTGACGAATCCGACGGAGGATGCATTTGAGCAGAGAATTGCGGCTCTGGAGGGCGGCACGGCAGCTCTTGCAACAGCTTCGGGAGCAGCGGCCATTACCTATACATTTCAGGCGCTGGCAAAAGCCGGCGAACACATTGTTGCTTCTAAGACGATATATGGAGGATCCTACAATCTTCTGGCTCATACGCTGCCGCTTACAAGCGGGATCACGGCAACATTTGTGAATCCGGAAGAAGAGGGCGCATTTGAAAGGGCAATTCAGAAAAATACAAAAGCAATTTTTGTAGAGACGCTGGGAAATCCGAATTCCAATGTGGCAGATCTGGAAACTCTTGCAGAGCTTGCCCATAAACACAAGATTCCGCTTGTCGTGGACTCTACATTTGCCACGCCGTATCTGGTGAGGCCGATCGAGTATGGGGCAGATATCGTGGTGCATTCTGCAACAAAGTTTATCGGCGGACATGGCACGGCTCTGGGTGGAGTGATCATTGACAGCGGAAAGTTTGACTGGAAAGATTCAGGGAAATATCCGTGGATCTCAGAGCCGAATCCCAGTTATCACGGTGTTTCATTTACAGATGCAGCTCCGGCAGCGGCATTTGTCACCTATGTACGCGCCGTGCTCCTCCGCGATACAGGAGCTACCCTTTCCCCGTTCCACGCTTTCCTTCTGCTGCAGGGACTGGAGACTCTCTCTCTTCGGGTGGAGCGCCATGTGGAAAATGCTCTGAAGGTCGTAAAATATCTGGCCAATCATCCGCAGGTGGAGGCGGTGCATCACCCGTCTCTGGAAAGCGAATCAACCCATTCCCTGTATGAGAAATATTTTCCGCAGGGCGGCGGCTCCATCTTTACCTTTGAGATCAAGGGAGACGCAGGGACTGCACAGAAATTTATTGATAACCTGCCGATCTTTTCTCTGCTGGCAAATGTGGCGGATGTAAAATCACTTGTGATCCATCCGGCCACAACAACTCACAGCCAGTGCACGGCACAGGAACTGGAAGAGCAGGGGATCAGGCCGAATACGATCCGGCTGTCTGTCGGAATCGAGAAGGCGGACGACCTGATCGCGGCGCTTGATACAGCGTTTGAAGCAGCGGAGTAATGCTGCAGACTCTCAGAAAGCAATATGTACAGGCAGAATATAAATTCAGGCTAAAAATCTGCAAGTAAATTTATATTTAGAAGGAGATAAAAACATGACTAATTACTATAAAAGCACACTTGATCTTATCGGGAATACCCCTCTGGTGGAAGTGACAAATATTGAGCATGAACAGAACCTGGAGGCTTCAGTTCTTGTCAAACTTGAATATTTTAATCCGGGCGGAAGTGTGAAAGACCGCATTGCGAAAGCGATGATCGAAGATGCGGAAAGCCGGGGAGCATTAAAAGAAGGTTCCGTTATCATTGAGCCTACATCCGGAAATACAGGGATCGGACTTGCAGCAATTGCTGCGGCGAAAGGATACAGGATCATCCTGACTATGCCGGAGACTATGAGCGTGGAGCGCAGAAATATTTTAAAGGCATACGGTGCAGAACTGGTGCTGACGGATGGGGCAAAGGGGATGAAAGGAGCTATTGTCAGGGCGCAGGAGCTGGCGGCAGAGATTCCGGACAGCTTTATCCCAGGACAGTTTGAAAATCCTGCGAATCCGGCGGCGCACAGAGCGGCTACCGGTCCGGAGATCTGGCGCGATACGGACGGAAAAATCGATATCTTTGTAGCAGGAGTGGGAACCGGCGGAACGATCACAGGAGTAGGAGAATACTTAAAAGAGCAGAACCCGGATATCAATATCGTGGCTGTAGAACCGGAAGGCTCTCCGGTTCTCTCTGAGGGAAAGGCCGGAAAGCATAAGATCCAGGGAATTGGCGCAGGCTTTGTGCCGGAGACTTTGAACACGTCTGTATATGATGAGGTGATCCGTGTGACCGACGAAGATGCATTTGCCGCCGCAAGGCATCTGGCGCGAAAGGAAGGAATCCTGACGGGAATATCCTCCGGGGCGGCATTGCACGCCGCTGTTGAACTGGCGAGAAGACCGGAGAATAAAGGAAAAACGATCGTGGCGCTGCTGCCGGATTCGGGGGACCGGTATTACTCCACGCCGCTGTTTACGGAAAACAATATAGCGCAATAGGATCCATAGCTTTTAGGAATGGCACAATATTTGATTTAAGTATTTGAGCCTTGAAATATCATGGATTAAAATAATAAGAGTATGACAGGACGTTGAAAATACGGGCCGGCATGCTCTTATTATTTTACTAACAATGCAGTTTGGCGAATGGTGCAGGCTGAACTGTTACAGTTTTTAGCAGGAGGAGATATAAAATGTCAGATATGCAGTACAGAGAGCTCCCGCACGGCGGGGAGAAGATCAGTGTGATCGGCCTCGGGATGGGATCCATCCACGAGGGGAGTGAAGCGGAAATCAAAGAGACGCTGAAACTTGCCCTTGAAAGCGGCGTAAATTACTTTGACATGGCGGCTTCCGAGGCGAAGCCTTATCCGTGCTATGCACGCGCCTTTGAGGGAAAACGGGAACAGGTTTATCTTCAGATGCATTTCGGAGCGGTGTATGACAGCGGAAAATACGGCTGGACGAGAGACTTAAAGAAGATCAAAAAGACCTTCGAGAGCCAGCTTTCCATGCTGCACACAGACTATACGGATATGGGATTTGTACATTGTATCGATGAGATGAGTGATTATGAGAAGATCATGTCAGGCGGTATCTGGGATTATATGAAGTCATTGAAAGAAAATGGCGTAATCCGTCATCTGGGACTGTCCTCCCATGATCCTGAGATCATCCGCCGGTTTCTGGATACAGGGCTGATCGATATGGTCATGTTCAGTATCAATCCGGCATATGACTACTCAACCGGCGATTACGGCATCGGCACAGCTTCTGACAGAGGCAAGCTGTATCGGGAGTGCGAGAGAGAGGGCGCAGGCATCTCTGTCATGAAGCCCTTTGGCGGCGGACAGCTCCTGAATGCGAAAACTTCACCTTTTAAACAGGCCCTCACGAAAACACAGTGTATCCGGTACGCCCTTGACCGTCCGGCAGTTCTCACGGTACTTCCCGGTGTACGGAATTCACAGGATTTAAAGGATGTGCTGTCTTATCTGGACGCGTCTGAGGAAGAACAGGACTACTCTGTGATCGGGCAGTTCACGCCTCAGAATGCGGACGGGATCTGTGTGTACTGCAACCACTGCCAGCCATGTCCGAAAGGGCTCAATGTGGGCATGATCAATAAATATTATGACCTTGCCCTCGCCGGAGATGAGATGGCAAAAGGTCATTATGATAAACTTGAAGTCAAAGCAGGCGAATGCATCCAGTGCGGCCACTGCGAATCCCGCTGTCCGTTCCATGTAAAGCAGGAGGCAAGGATGCAGGAGATCAGCAGGTATTTCGGTGAGTAATTGCAGCGTCAGCCGGAGAAACAGACAGCAGCGTCCGGGAGATTCCGCCTATGCGCAGATTTTAAGGACGCTGCTCTTTTTATCCATTCCCACAATCGTAGAAGAAGTACTTGCCACGCTGCTCCAGTATGTGGATACTGCAATGGTCGGACAGCTCGGAGAACAGGCAACGGCTTCGGTCAGCATCACCACCAATGTGACGTGGCTTGTGAATAGTGCTGCCGGCGCAGTTGGTACAGCCATCCTTGTCCTGTTTTTCGGCGCACATCTTCTCATGAGCCTTTTTACCCCGAGCCGCCCGGTAGTGGATCTGGGAGCTGAGATGCTCCGGCTTGTTGCGTTGTCCGAACCGTTCTTCGGACTGATGGTCGTGCAGGAAGGTGTTTTCTACGGTCTCGGCCGGACAAGATATTCGTTTATTGTAGAGACAGTGGGAATGTGGTGTGTGCGCATCCTGTTTACGTTCCTCTGTGTACGGTACTGGGGGCTGGGGCTTCGCGCGGTCTGGTACTGTATGATCGCGGACAATGTGTGCAAGGCAGTTCTTTTTGCAGTCCCGTTCCTGACAAAACGCAGCCGGGTGAGACAGTGGCTTGGCCGTTCCTGAATCTAATTGATAAACGACTGCCTGAGAACCTCAAGAAATTTTTCCACAGGTTTTGAAAAGACCTGATATTTTTTCCAGATGATATTCATCTTATTTTCCAGTCTGGGGTTCAGAGGACGAAAGCACAGATTGCTCTCGCCGGTCGTGTTAATGATCTTTTCAAGACCGATCGCGTAACCGAGCCCTTCATCAACGAGAAGGGAAGCGTTGAAGATCAGGTTATAGGTGGCGGCGATATTGAGCTGGTCCGGCTCACGCCCGAGCCACTGGGTAAGGGTCCCGCCATGAGATTCCTGCTGGGAAAGAATCAGAGGCACATCATACAGATCGGCGGGAGCGATACTTTCCTTTTCCGCAAGAGGAGAATCTTTGCACATCAGAACACCCCAGATATCATGGTAAGGCATTTCGAGGACATTGTATTTCGTCAGATCTACATCCCCGAAAATAATTCCGAAGTCGATCAGCCCTTTATCCAGATATTCGGATACAAGTGTGGAATTTCCGCTGGAAAGGTGATAGCTGATGCCGGGATACCGGTCCTGGAGCTTTTTTGCGGCTTTTGCGATCAGACGGATGCCGTCTGTCTCGCCGGTGCCGATGTAAACGTCTCCAATGACAACATCGTCACTCATTTTTATTTCGGTTTCCGCTTTTTTCACAAGGTCCAGTATCTCCTCTGCACGTTTGCGCAGGATCATGCCTTCTTCGGTCAGTGTGACTTTCCGGCTGCCTTTTGTTCCGCGGATAAAGAGCTGTTTTCCTAACTCCTGCTCTAAGTTTTTGATCTGCGTGGAGAGGGTGGGCTGGGAGAGATGAAGAGATTCCGCAGCATGTACGATACTCTGTTCTCTTGCGATTGCGAGAAAATAATTAAGGACACGTAATTCCATGATAAGTTCCTCCGGACTATATATTTATTGATGTTAATGATGATCAACTATCAGGGTGACTATAGGTTGCTATGGTCACTATAGCATGAATATGAATAGGATTCAACTATGGAAATGCATTATAACAACGTATTTGCTATTCAAATACTGTGGTGCTAAACTGTATATCGAAAGAAAAGATAACATAACAGGTGGAGTAGAATGACAGCATCTGCTTTATGTGTGAAAGGATGGACAGATATGAGACCGGATTCCAGAGAGAATCTTATTCAGAATCTGAGAGATGCGGGCTGCTGTGAGAAAATGATCTGTGATTTCATGGGATATTTTGACGAGGAAGACTTTGACCGTCAGATTGCCCTGCTGGAACTTCACAGAGACGATCTCCTTAACAATGTGCACAGTGAAGAGAGGAAGATATCCTGTCTTGACTACCTGCTCTATCAGATCAGAAAGACTTCAGCATAATAGTGTGTGAATTTTAAACTTGTGAATTTAATAGGAAAGGAAGAGATATAAATGAGTCAGAAAAAAGAAATAAGACAGCAGTATTTAACAGGAGAACGCCCACTGTTTATGGGAAAAGACCTTAAAATCTATGACACGATCTTTGACAATGGGGAATCTCCCCTCAAGGAAAGCCAGAACATTGAATTATACGGCAGTATGTTCAAATGGAAATATCCGCTCTGGTACAGCAAAAATATTCTTGCAGAGGACTGTACATGGTTTGAGATGGCGCGTGCGGGTGTATGGTATACAGACAATATTACCGTGAGAAATGCCATGATCGAAGCGCCCAAGAATTTCAGAAGATGCCACGGAGTTGTATTGGAAAATGTAGATTTCCCGAATGCACAGGAGACGCTCTGGAGCTGTAAACAGGTGAAGATGGACCGTGTCACTGCAAAGGGTGATTATTTTGCCATGAACTGTACGGATATGGAACTCAATGACTTTAAACTGGACGGCAATTATTCCTTTGACGGGGCGAAGAACGTAGAGATCCACAATGCGAAAATGCTCTCCAAGGACGCATTCTGGAACAGTGAAAATGTAACAGTCTATGATTCCTTTATCACAGGAGAATACCTGGGATGGAATGCAAAGAACCTGACCCTTGTCAATTGCACGATCGAGAGCCTGCAGGGTATGTGCTACATCGACAACCTTGTGATGAAGAACTGCAAACTCATCAATACGACGCTCGCATTTGAATACTCCACAGTGGATGCGGATATTCACGGAAAGATTGACAGCGTTTTAAATCCGTCCGGAGGAACTATCCGTGCGGAACATATCGGCGACCTTATTATCGAGAAGGATAAGATCGATCCGTCGAAGACAAAGATCATCTGCAGCGATGTTGAACATGAGAAGCAGTGTGCCTGCGCCTGAGAAAGGAAAATGCAGCATGAAATATAATTTTGACGAAATAATCGACCGTAAAAATACTGGCTCCCTGAAATGGGATGTGCCGGACGGAGAGCTTCCCATGTGGGTGGCAGATATGGACTTCCGTACGGCTCCGGCGGTGACAGAAGCCATTGCGGAGCGCGCATCCCATGGAATATTCGGTTATACAGTGGTGCCGGACGAGTGGTATGTGGCATATCAGTCATGGTGGAGCAGCCGGCATCACTTTGAGATAGAGAAAGACTGGCTTATCTTCTGTACAGGAGTGGTGCCTGCAATCTCAAGTGTCGTCAGAAAGATGACTACAGTGGCGGAGAAAGTTGTTGTCATGACGCCGGTATACAATATATTTTTCAATTCAATCCTGAACAACGGAAGAAATGTACTTGAGAGCAAACTGAAACTGGAAAACGGTGTCTATGAGATCGACTTTGAAGATCTGGAAGAAAAACTTTCAGATCCGCAGGCAACCTTGCTGCTTTTGTGTAATCCGCAGAATCCGGCAGGAAGGATCTGGGATAAAGAGACACTGGAGCGGATCGGAGATCTGTGCGTAAAGCATCATGTGCTTGTCCTCTCCGATGAGATCCACTGTGATCTTGTAAAACCGGGCACAGAGTATGTGCCGTTTGCATCAGTCTCGGAAAACTGCCGGAGGAACAGCATCACCTGCGTGGCTCCGACGAAAGCATTTAATATTGCAGGGATACAGACGGCTTCCGTGATCGTGCCGGATGAAACGATCCGTCATAAAGTCAACCGTGGACTCAATACAGATGAAGTGGCGGAGCCGAATGTATTTGCAGCCATAGCCCCGGTTGCTGCTTTTATGCATGGCGGGGAGTGGCTGGATGAACTGAATGCGTATTTGTGGGAGAACAGGAAGCGGGCGGAAGAGTATATTGACCGCGAGATAGAAAATGTGACTGCAGTCCGGGGAGAAGCCACTTATCTGCTGTGGATCGACTGCCGGAAAGTGACAGAGGATTCTGAAGATCTGAGCGAGTTTATTCGTAAGGAGACCGGGCTTTATATCAGTGCCGGAAAAGAGTATCATAACGGCGACGGATTCCTGCGGATGAACCTTGCCTGCCCGGGAGCGCGCCTGGAGGAAGGTCTGAAGAGACTGAAAGCCGGAATCGAGGCATACCGGGGAAATATATAAAACGTCCAGTCCGCGCCATTTGCAAAATTGCACTGAAATGTAACAGTTCAGCCCGCGCCATTCGCAAAACCGCACTTCGTGCTTATTACGGCTGCCACCAAAAATGAGAACAGATATCAAAAATAACTTGATATCTGTTCTTTTTTCGTGTATGATAATGACATGAGTTAGAAAGGACTAACTATCAGAAAATAAATATATGTTACTTTCATTACTTTTCTACAGGAGGTTTTATATGAGTGTCGTTATCATCGGAGGCCATGACCGGATGGTCTGCCAGTATAAAAAGATCTGTAAGCAGTTCAACTGTAAGGCAAAAGTGTTCACGCAGATGTCAGCTTCCTTAAGTAAGCAGATCGGAAGTCCGGATCTGATCGTGCTGTTCACGAATACTGTGTCCCACAAGATGGTGAAATGCGCGGTAGAAGAGGCAGGGAGATGTAATGCCTGTGTGGTAAGATGCCATACGAGCAGCAAAAATGCACTGGAAGAAATTCTCTGCAATGCGTGCGCTTAATTCGTAATCCCGGGGTGGGAAAGCGTCCGCCGGGAGACAGATGTTATTCTCAGACCCGTTTTCACTCGGGCCGCAGCGCAGCGGTACATAGGAGCGCATAATACGCGCTCCAAGTGCCGGCGCTGCTCTACGGTCTTCGAACAACATCTGTCTCCCGGCAGGGCTTTTCTCTCCCGGAATTTCGGATTAAGACGGAAAGTAAAGCGAAGGGGGTACGCTTCGTCTGAAGTCAGGGAAAGCTGCCTTTTATTCTGATTTTTCGCCGACGAAGACGATTACTGAGCGTTCGCCGAGGATGATGGTGTTTCCGGCTGCGGGCATTTTGGTTTCTTTGAAGGTCTGCTGGTTCGGGTCTCCGGTGTTGACTGCGATCTTCCAGCAGTATTGTTCCGGAAGCTCGGGAAGTGTAAGGTTCGCCGGATACCAGTATGCGTTGACCGCCACATAGACGAGATCTTCGCGGTTTTCTTCTTCGTCATATCCTGCGAAAAGGACGCAGGCTGTATAGGGATTTTCCATATGCTCGTTATTCCACGGCTCCAGTCCGTGGATGCTCATGGACGGGAAGCCGAAATAGCTCGGCTCCAGATCCTTACGGATCGCCGGATGCTCCTTGCGGAAAGCGATCATATAGCGGAAGAATTCAAAGAGATCCTCGTTTTTATGAAGCAGATTCCAGTCCAGCCACGAGATCGGATTGTCCTGACAATAAGGATTGTTATTTCCGAATCGTGTATCTCCGAATTCATCGCCGGAGAGGAACATAGGGGTTCCCCGGCTGCACATGAGTACGGCACAGGCGTTTTTGATCATCCGGAAACGTAGTGCGAGGATTTCCGGGTCGTCTGTATCTCCCTCCACACCGCAGTTCCAGCTGTTGTTGTCGTCATATCCGTCCGTGTTATCCCAGCCGTTTGCTTCATTGTGTTTCTTGTTATAGCTGTACAGGTCATAGAGCGTAAATCCGTCGTGGCAGGTCAGGAAGTTGACGGAAGCATTGCCGCCGCGGTAGACCGGATCATACAGATCCGGGGAACCGGTCATTCTCTGTGCGGCGATCCCTGCCATCTTGCTGTCCCCCTTCAGGAAACACCGCATATCATCCCTGTAGCGTCCGTTCCATTCCGCCCAGCGTTTCCAGGACGGGAAAGAACCCACCTGGTAGAGTCCGCCGGCATCCCAGGCCTCGGCAATGAGCTTGACATTTCCAAGGATCGGATCGAAGGCCAGACTCCGCAGCAGCGGCGGCTGATTCAGAGGAGTGCCGTTATCACTGCGCCCGAGGATGGACGCCAGATCGAACCGGAAACCGTCTACCCGGTAGTCCGTCACCCAGTAGCGGAGACAGTCGAGGATCAGCTCCTGAACGACAGGGTGATTACAGTTCAGCGTATTTCCGCAGCCACTGAAGTTATAGTATTTCCCGTCAGGGGTGAGCATATAGTAGATATTGTTGTCAAATCCTTTGAAACAGAAAGACGGCCCCATTTCATTCCCTTCGGCCGTATGGTTGAACACAACGTCCAGGATCACGTCGATCTCATTGTCGTGCAGCGCCTTGATCAGACGCTTCAACTCCATTCCCTCACGATTATATTCGATACTGGAGGAGTAGCTTGTATTCGGTGCGAAGAAGCAGACCGGATTATAGCCCCAGTAATCGAGCAGTTCATTATCATCGATCAGCCGTGCATCGCGCATCTCGTCAAATTCAAAGACAGGCATCAGCTCTACCGCATTGATCCCCAGCCTTTTCAGATAAGGAATCTTTTCTTCCAGCCCTTTAAACGTGCCCGGACAGGATACGCCGGAGGAGGGAGATTTGGTAAATCCGCGGACATGGAGCTCATAGATTACCAGATCTTCCATAGGGATAGGCTCACTTCGTTCCAGTCCCCAGTCAAAGTTGTTCTGTACGACCCGCGCACGGTAGCTGTGATGGGGATTATTCTTGCATCCCCACTGGCTTTGTCCGGTGACTGCGCGGGCATAGGGATCCAGCAGGATTTTCGTCTTGTCGAACCGCAGCCCTTTTTTCTCGTCATAGGGACCGTCCAGCCGGTAGGCATATTCGAATTCTTCGATATCCAGTCCGAATACGATCATGGAATAGACAAAGCCGATCTTGTAATTATCGGGAAATTTCAGAGCGACAAAGGGCTCTTCTGCATCGCGGTGGAAGAGCAGAAGTTCACAGGACGTTGCTCCATGTGACTGGATCGTAAAATTGACGCCGCCAGGGATCACGGTGGCTCCGAAGAACCGGAAGAATCCGGGGCGGACCTGAAAGCCGGAGATCGTATCCAG
>DYCJ01000061.1:0-1201 GCA_019418195.1 Clostridiales bacterium
CATACATACCGAGATTATTCCATAGGTGTTCAGAGTGAGCGATCACCCCCGGAGTATCGAATGCAGGAGTAAAATTTCCAGTAGCGACATTATAGATCAGCATGACAACGAAAAAACTTCCGATGATCGTCAGCAGATCAAAGTTTCTCATCAGGATCACGTCACGGATACTTCCCGCAAAGCACATCCTCGACTTCTGGGCAAACGCCCCGAAGATCAGTCCGCCGATCAGAGAAAGAATGACCGGCGCATGCATACTTCCCGGACCGCTCTGACTGCTCTTTAACAGTGTTGTTGCAAGAGCCAGCACAAGGATGCCCAGCATAAGTACCGACAGCACGCCTCCGCTCATGCGGTTCGTCAGATGTGCACGCCCGAGGCTGAAGCCTTTCTTAAGAGCGATAACGCCTGTCCCCACTCCGAGGATGAAACCGATCAATGCGATCCACGCGTTCAGATCTCCTGCGGACATGCGGATGATCATACGGAGCGGACATCCCAGAAATACAAGAGAACCGATGGCGAGGATCATCCCCAGGACAAAACGTACCATAGGCGACGATCCGGCTGTGGAGCGATACTCTTTTGTCGCCACAGAGATGATAAATGAACCCAGCACAAGACCGATGATCTCCGGTCTTGCATACTGTACGGTCTCTGTGGAATGAAGTCCCAGAGCTCCCGCCGTATCACGGATAAAACATGCGATACAGAACGCCATGTTTGCCGGATTTCCGAAATATGCCAGGCACGCCGCTACAATTCCGCAGACGACGCCTGCCAGCGCAAGTTTCTTCTTTGAATCAGATAAATTCATGTTTCTTTTCCCTCCTGCTTATCTCCGGCACAGTCTCTCATTCCCATGCCGTTTTCTTCCGGCACGTATTTTCATTCCTGTGCCAGTTCTTCCACCGCCCGGATGGCGGTATCGACCTCTTCTTCCGTATTGTAGTGGGAAAAGCTGAACCTGACAGCTCCCTGTTCCACGGTTCCGAGTGCTCTGTGCATGAGCGGCGCACAGTGGGCTCCCGGACGCGTCACGATCCCGTACTCCATATTCAGCTCATCACTGACTTCCGAAGAGTCATAGTCTCCGATATTAAACGATACGATAGCCGCACGTTTCCGTGTGCTGAAATCACCATACACTTTAATACCGGGTATACGGGAAATACCTTCATAAAAGCGCCACATCAAAGAC
>DYCJ01000061.1:1211-7439 GCA_019418195.1 Clostridiales bacterium
CCCGGATCCCATCCAGCCCAGTCTCTTCCAGATACGAGACTGCTGCTCCGAGCCCTGCGATCCCGTGTCCGTTCAGTGTCCCGGCTTCCAGAGCCGTCGGCATCTGTGACGGATGATGCGGGTTATAGGTATCAATCCCGCTCCCGCCTGAAAGAAGAGGCCGGATCCGGACACCGGTCCTTACATACATCCCGCCGGTTCCCTGAGGGCCGAGCAGGCCTTTGTGTCCGGTAAAACAAAGGACATCGATCCCTGTTTCCTGAACATCGATGGGCCATGTACCTGCAGTCTGGGACGCATCCACAACAAGAAGCAACCCGTGCTCCTTTGTGATCTTCGCCACTCTGCCCAGATCGATCATATTACCCGTCAGATTCGACGCATGCGTACAGACAACCGCTTTCGTATTGCTCTTCACTTCCCTCTCCATCTCGTCATATGAGATATTTCCCTTTTCATCGCATCCAAGGATTGAGACTTCTACCCCATGTTCCTGACATTCATATAAGGGCCTCAAAACAGAATTATGTTCCAGTACGGTCGTGATCACATGGTCTCCGGAACAGAACAGCCCTTTTATGGCAATGTTAAGGCTCTCTGTCGAATTTGCCGTAAATACGATACGGGATGCCGATTCGGCATTGAAAAAATGCGCCAGCTTTTCCCTTGTGGCATAGATTACTCTCGATGCGTCCAGAGCCGGCTCTGCCGCTCCTCTTCCGGCATTTCCCATTGTATCAAATGCGGCGAGGACAGCCTCTTTGACAGCGTCCGGTTTATGTAATGTAGTTGCCGCGTTATCCATGTAGATCATAGGTCTTCAACTCCTTTTGTGTGCGATGCACACTTTAAGTATAGATTTCTTTGTCAATTACGTCTAATCGAAAACAAAAATAAAAAATCGCCACTTATAGAATTCATCTATAAGTGGCATTCTTGTACAATATACTTCAGTAATCCTGTCAAAATACACTTTCACAGATACATCTGCTTCACTGTTTTTATAAATCTGTCTGCCGCGGGAAGGCTCGGATATCCCGCATCATAAACTACATTGATATTCCGCTTCCCGCCCGTCTCTCCCAGAGGAAACGCGAGAAGCTTTCCGCTGTTGATCTCTTCTCTTGCGGCCAGCTTTGAGAGAATAGATATCCCCATGCCGCTCCCAACTGACCGTTTGATCGTCTCCTGATTTTCCATCATCGCAGCCACATTCAGTTTCGTTATATCAATCCCTGTCTGAGCAAGGAGCCGGAGCGCCTCTTTTCTTGTACCAGATCCTTCTTCTCTTAAGATGACCGGCTCCTCCAGTATCCACGATGCAATGTCAGCGTCTTTTCTCGCTCTGTATTTTCCCGCTGCAGGCGTCAGGATGACAAGTTCATCCTGATAAAAGGGAATATAAGTGCAGCTGCCTTTCTCAAGCACAGTACCGGTAAATCCCACATCCGCCTTATGCGACAGGATCATATCTACGACTCCGCTGCTGTCTGTCTCAAAAAGCTTCAGCTGTTCTTCCGGATATTCTTTCCGGAACCGTGCCATGATATCCGGCAGCAGATATTGGGCGGGAATTGTGGAAGCAGCGATCCTGAGCACACTGCCGGACTGTCTGCCCGTAAGTCCGAACCGCTCCCGTATCTTCTGTTCCAGTTCCAGCATCTGTTCCGCATAAGCGTACAATTCTTTTCCTGCCTCCGACAGGGCGACCCCTTTTGTATTCCGAACCAGCAGGCAGGTATTAAGCTCCCGCTCAAGCGATGAGATATGGGCACTGACCGTGGGCTGTGTAAGGAAAAGCATCTTTGCAGCTGTCGAAAAATTCTTTGTCTCCGCTACCCGTACAAAAGCTTCCAATTGTTTCAGATTCATCGCATTTCCGCCTTATTACGCAGCCGTATGCACGGCTTATCCACACCACTCTCAAGCACCCTTCCGACAACCGAGACTTTTGTTCCGAGATCTGCCTGTTCGAATGCCTGCAGCATGCGCTCTGCCTCGTCTTCCGGCACGGCAAACAATAATCCGCCTGAAGTCTGCGGATCACTGAGCAGATCCACATACACCTCCTCCACATCGCCGGCATCCAGAAGGCCGCTTACATGCTCCTGATTTCTGTATGCCCCGCCCGGGATCAGTCCCATCCCGGCATATTCTTTTGCATTCTGCATAAAAGCAATTCCTCCTGCTCCGAGCTCGATCACTGCTTTGCTGGCATCCGCCATCTCCGCGCAGTGTCCCAGCAGCCCGAAACCGGTCACATCCGTACATGCGTGTACGGTAAAGTCTGCCGCCGTCTCCTTCGCCTTCTTGTTCAATGTGGTCATAACACGGATCACTTCCTGCTCAGCCTCCGGCGATGCCATCTGCGCTTTTACCGCCGTGTTGATGATTCCGCTGCCAAGCTGTTTTGTAAGGATCAGCACATCGCCCTTCCTGCATCCGAAATTTTTATACACACGATCCGGGTGCACAAGCCCGGTCACGGACAGTCCGTATTTCGGCACATCGTCCTGGATCGAGTGACCGCCTACAAGGACAGCTCCTGCTTCTCTTACTTTGTCAGCACCGCCTCTTAATATCTCTCCTAAGATATCCGGATCAAGATCTCCCGGAAAACATACGATATTCAATGCAATCCTGGGATCCCCTCCCATGGCGTATACATCGCTTAATGCATTAGTGGCCGCCACCTGGCCGAACGTATAGGGAGCATCGACCACCGGAGTGAAAAAATCAAGTGTCTGGATCACTGCCACATCATCTGTGATCTTATATACCGCTGCATCGTCCGACGTCTCAAATCCGACGATCAGGTCCGGATCGCTGAACTTCGGCAGCCGCCCGAGTACGCGGGAAAGTGTGTCCGGCCCGATTTTTGCCGCACATCCTCCGTGTTTTGCAAATTGTGTCAGACGGATTTCTTCCTTCATATTTCTGCACCTCTTACAGTCTGTTTCTAAAGCTGTTGTCCACCACGGCAGCCTTTTTTCCGACACCAAAAACAGGAATCGTTCTACGGGCGGATCACGTTCATTGCACTCTGAAGCGTCTCTACGATGCTGTACATATTTGTCACGCTGCCGATCGCAAGCTTATCTTTAATCCCGTAATAATCAAGACAGGTCCCGCATGTCATGATCTCAACTCCCTGTTCCTCCAGTGTTTTAAGATCTTCAAGACTCTCGGAACCCTCAATGGTGATCTTTGCCCCGCCGTTATAGAAAAGGATCTTATCCGGCAGATCATCCAGCTGGGTCAAGGCAAAAATAAAACTCTTCATGAGGATATGCCCCAGTTCTTCACTGCCTTCTCCCATCCTGTCAGAACCGACAGCCACCACTGTGCCCACACACGTCCTGCATCCGGCATCTGTATCCGGCCGGGCCTTCGGCTGCGCGTCTGATTTATGTGCGCTCTTAAGCTGCTCTGCCGCTGCTTCTCCCACCGTGATCAGCACCCTGTACTGCTTTTCGCCCAGCTGTTCTGACTCTGCTGAAGCTCCGGAACTCTTCGCCATCTTTGTCACGTTCTTTACTGCTGTTTCATTATCCACTAAAACCTCGATCTCTCCCGGTCCGCTCAGTTCTCCAAGAGCTTTTTTCGTCTTCACCACCGGGATCGGGCAGATATCGCCCATTGCATCTACTGTGATCATCCTTACCACGCTCCTTGTGTTTCATTTAGCTCACGCCATCAGCTGTTCCAGTACGTCCAGCCGGCTGTTGACCTTGTCAAACTGGCGCTCATACTTTCTATCGTAGCGGTCTAACTCATCAAGAAGAAATTCCTCTGAGCGGTCGATTGCCTTCCCGATCATATCTTCCATCTGGTCGAACCGGCTGTCGATCTGCTCAAACCGGCTGTCCATCTGATCTAATCGGACTTCCATCTGCTCGAACCGGCTGTCCATCTGATCTAATCGGACTTCAATCTGCTCGAACCGGTTGTCCATCTGATCTAATCGGACTTCCATCTGCTCGAACCGGTTGTCCATCTGATCAAGGCGCTTATCAATCTGATCAAAACGTCCATCAAACAACTGTGCGATTGCCTCCAGATCTCTTTTATCTAACATATCTCTCTATCGCCTCCTTCCTCCCTCAGAGTTATCCCTTTATGTTTATATCGGCTGTTCAGTCAAGTATACCACATACTTTTCCTGCCGTCCATTGCCCTTTCTGTCTCATCTGTGCTATAATCACTTGACAGTTACAGTTTGTCCCTGAATATATGGATAAACTGCATCGCTCGACAAAATTGTATATTTAATTAGAAAGGAAATATTTATGTGGATCGCTGATAACTGGAAAGATTATGAAGTCATTGACTGTTCAAAAGGAGAGAAGCTGGAGCGCTGGGGTGATTATATTCTTGTGCGGCCGGATCCCCAGGTTATCTGGGACACGCCCAGAAACGCCAGGGGCTGGAAGCACATGAACGGCCATTATCACCGCAGCAAAAAAGGCGGCGGTGAGTGGGAGTTCTTCAGCCTGCCAAAACAGTGGCAGATTCATTACGGCTCACTTACTTTTAATCTGAAACCATTCAGTTTCAAGCATACAGGCCTCTTCCCCGAGCAGGCAACAAACTGGGACTGGTTCTCTGAAAAGATCCGCAATGCCGGACGTCCGGTCAAAGTCCTGAACCTGTTTGCCTACACCGGAGGAGCCACCCTTGCCGCTGCTGCTGCAGGAGCGCATGTCACTCATGTAGATGCCTCGAAGGGTATGGTTACATGGGCAAAGGAGAACGCGGTATCTTCCGGGCTGAACGACGCGCCGATCCGCTGGCTGGTAGATGACTGTGTAAAATTCGTAGAGCGGGAAATACGCCGGGGAAACACTTATGACGCCATTATCATGGATCCGCCTTCTTATGGAAGAGGCCCGAAAGGCGAAATCTGGAAGATCGAGGATATGATCCATCCACTCATTAAGCTGTGTACAAAAATCCTGTCAAAAGACGCCCTGTTCTTTCTGGTAAACTCATACACCACCGGGCTTGCACCGGCGGTGCTCACTTACATGATAGCCACTGAGTTAAAGCCATGGCACGGGCAGGTAGAGTCTCAGGAAATCGGGCTTCCAGTAACTGAATCCGGTCTGGTACTGCCCTGCGGCGCTTCCGGCCGCTGGGAATGCTGATATCTTTCCGCACGATCTGCACCGCATTGTTAAAAACAGGAATCAAAGAGGAGGGAAATATGAAACTGAATATACAAAAGAAATTTGCAGAATACTATCTCTATTTTATGATGTACTCCATTATCGGATGGATCTACGAAGTGTTTCTGGAAGTTGTCGTATACCGCTGGGGATTTTCAAACCGGGGCGTGCTGTTCGGTCCTTACTGTATCATCTACGGAGTGGGGGCGCTCGTCCTGATCTTTTCTCTTGGCGGTCTGCAAAAGAAACGTCTGTATCTTGGGAAAATATTGATAACGCCGGTGCTCGTTTTTATCGGTATCGTAGTCATTACGACCGTCCTTGAGCTTATAGCCAGTTACATCATGGAGTTCACACAGGGAGGCTGGCTCTGGGATTACACCCGGTTTTCGTTTAATTTTGAAGGCCGGATCGCACTGAACCCCAGCATCCGTTTCGGCATCGGCGGCATGGTCTTCCTTTATCTGCTGCAGCCGTTATTCAAAAAGCTGACCGGCAAAATGTCCGACCGGGTATTATATACTGTAAGTCTGGTCTTACTGATACTGTTTATCGCAGATATTATTTACACATACTGCTTCTGAGGGAAATCCCGGCAGAGTCCGTAAGCTCTGCCGGGACTTTTTTCTGTATTCCCTGATGTTTCCGTCCGGCTACCGTACCCTGATCTTCTCCATGATCTCTCCGATCGGTGCGGAGATGGAAAGTTCTGCACGGACAGCCCTTCCTGTGGATGACTTGTTGATCACGACAAGATGTTTTCCCCGGAAGTAGTCGATAAAACCTGCTGCCGGATATACCACCAGCGATGTCCCTCCGATAATAAGTGTAGCGGCAGACGCGATCGCTTCGACAGCTCCCTGTATCACATTCTGGTCAAGACCTTCTTCATACAGGACAACATCCGGCTTTATAAGCCCGCCGCACTCGCAGCGCGGCACTCCCTCTGATTCTTTCACATAGCGTGCATCGTAAAATTCCCCACACTTCATACAGTAATTCCTGTGGATGCTTCCATGCAGCTCGTAAACAGTCTTACTGCCTGCCGCCTGATGAAGCC